>NZ_JAIZNT010000010.1:0-50135 GCF_020405475.1 Wolbachia endosymbiont of Tribolium confusum
GAAAAAAAGCTTTTAGAGATCGTAGTTGCATCACTTGTTGTTCTTAATATTCCACGAAATAAACCAAAAGGCTGGGATGCTGCTGATTGTGTGTTAGAAGGAATAAGAGCTTCTGAGTTTATTGAAAGGAGGTTAAAGAAAAATGATAAACTCAATATTTTAGATTGGAATCTCAGCCGTTATTTAGGTGAAGTACCAACACAAAAGTTCCTAGTTGAAGGGTTATTTCCTTTAGGCGTTACTTCAATAGTAGCTGCTATGGGAGATACAGGCAAAGGAATGCTACTACTTGATTTAGCTCTCAAAGTTGCAAGTGATACAGATCAGATCTGTGGTTTTGGTTCGCTTGTAAAAGAGCACGGATCAGTGGTAATTTTTTCAGCAGAAGATGATGCAGATGAGATACATCGTCGCTTAGAACGTCTTGATCCTGAAGGTAATAGAGCAAAGTACCAGGATCGTGTATTTATTGTACCTATGCCAAACACAGGAGGACCATTTTCTATAATAAAAACCAATACGCGTGGTAAATGTCCTGAAACTTCAGAAAAATTTGAAGGTATTAGTGAACAATTAAATGCGATTGAAAATTTAAAATTGATTATTTTTGATCCATTAGTATCGTTTGTTCATGCTGATATAAATTCAGATCCAGAACTTGGGTGGTATTCAACAGGATTGCTTGCAAGTTTAGCAACTGAAACAGGAGCTACTGTAATTGCTGCACATCATATGAGAAAACCTAAATGTGGATCAATTACAACCGTAGAACAAGCAAGAGATGCAATAAGAGGTACAACTGCACTTGTTGATGGAGTTAGATGCTCTTTTGCATTATGGCCTGCACCAGTAGAACATCAAAATTCAGTGTGTAATACACTAAAGCTTGAAAGAACTCATAGTAAAATTTATCAGGGAGCAGTGGTTAAGTCCAATGGGGCAGCAGACAGAAGTGTAAGAACTTATTTGCGTTCATCAACAGGCTTGCTAGAAGATATATCTGAACAAATTAATGCTATTAAGTCCTCTGATGAAGAGTTAAAAAATATACTTATTCACTACATTAAACTTTCAGCCCACGAAGGCCATCCATTTACGCATACAGGTGGTCCTGGAGTTTTCAAGCAACGGCATAAATTACCACCCATGTTTCATAATGCTAGCAGACATAAACTTGAACGTTTAGTACAGAGTTTGCTAAATGAAAATAAGATAGTAAAAGGTATGGCTGCAGATTCAAAAGAAGATAAGTGGCTTGATGTTCCAACTGGTCCTTTTGCAAGAGGTGAAGGTAAATTTAAGCTGGGTGCAGGGAAATTCAAAGTTGCTAATAGTCTTTAAAAACAGTTTACAGCCATCAGCATAAATCTGCTATAATAAAAGGTTAATTACAAACTTGAAAAAACTTTTATTAAAAAAATGGGTCATACAAAAAGCATTTAAGCCAAACTGGGAATACAAATTTCGCAACTATAGGCAAGCTTGATGTATTTCATTACTTTGGCTAGGCCGATCTGAGTTTTATAGTTTCCGTGATTTCCGGCAAAATTTCAAAATAAGGAAACAGAAATATAATACACCTAAACCATTGAAATTCAGTATTTTTATCCATTTAATATCTATAAGACTTTATCTTTCCATTTCCAAAAGACTTAATGAATCAGATCGCCCTAAAACCCGCTACAGTAGCTAGCTTTCCACTTTCCGAAAATCTTATATATTATTATAATATGTAAATAACACTATACATATATATATACTAATAACAAATAATAATAAACAATATGAAAATATAATGAGGTTAACTAGAATTAAAGTAATGCTTAGGGAGTGAAGAAAAAAGAAGTTAGGGGAACTGGAAAGGTCTTAAAATATTCATAAATACAAGAAATAGCTTTTAATGCGGATTTAAAACGATTCTATGACTTTGGGGTAAATTATACCACCAAGACCTAAGTTGCTTACGTAGAATAGCTTAAAACTCAATTACAAGGGACTTCTAAATTATTTTCTACTTTAAATTTTTACTTGTTATAAAAAAACTTCATTTTAGTTTATCACGTCTTTTATTCGTTGTAAAATATTTTTTCAAACAGGCAAAGTAGTCGTCAACTGATGTTTGAATTACGTATGCTATTCCATCAAAATATAAATCAATAACTGCTGGCATATCAGAGGCTTATAAATATGGTCATAAGTTAGATGCAGAACGTTCTCGTAGACATTTTTACACTTGTGTTGAAGGTATGGAAGAGAAAGTTACAAACCAACTAAATAAGGATATTACAGTGTATGAAAAGATTTTACCAACCGATTACAAATCGCCAGAATATGGAAGTATTGTGCCAGTTGAAGATTCAAACATTTGGCTTTACTATAATTAGATCTCAGCTACAATACCAGACTCCAGAGTCTTGGCAGAATCTGGTGCAGTTTATGAGATCTGGTACTTTCTGCTAGCAAAAAAATGATGTATTTTCAATAGTTTAAGGGTTGACAGATTTCTGAGCTGCAATCTGGTTTAGGTGGCAAAAAACTTAGGAATATTGAGGGGTTTTGACCAGTTTTCAGTCTCTAAAGTTTTCTATTATTATATAATAATAAGTAGTATGAATTAACATATACTACTTTCATCTTACTACTCAGAAAACTTAACTTCTGCAAAAAGGTAAAAGCCACTACAATTAAGTTTCAAAGCGATTATACAACCCACCAACAAGATAGCTTAAAACTCAATTAAAAGGCATTTCTAAATTGTTTTTTACTTTTATGAAATTTAGCTCTAAGTTTTTACACTTTTTTGATCAAGACTTTTCTTTTCTTCCACCAATTTATCAAAGTCTGACTTATATGACTTATCCTGTGTTTTTCTAAATACCTCATATTCTTTTGTAGCTAGGGCAATTGCTACTTCATGAGAGGTTTTGCCATAATTCTGTAATATATCTTGCTCATTAAATCTTAAAAATGCATCGAGTTTCTCTTTCCAATCCTTCATATACATTACTTTACCCCTGGCAGCTTGAAACTCTGCGTAATCTATATACATATTTACTATTCTGTTTAGCTGAGCAATTTCATTTTTATCTAAATAGTTTTTTGCTACTTGCGTGTCAGAAAGAAAGATTTTTCCCTTAGGCCCCTTACGCCAATTTGTTAATCCCATATTAGGTTTACTTCTATCCACTCTGTTAGCAATAATTTCTGCTGCTGTATTTCCAGTAATAGCAAAATGCAATTTATTCTGCACTATAGCAAAGAAATTTTTTGTTTCAGTTGAACAGCTTGCATAGTCTACTGAAGTTGCATAAATGTCTGTGATTTTCTGATAAGCCATACGCTCACTTGCACGAATTTCTCTAATTTCTTCAAGCAACTCATCAAAAAACCGAGTGTCAAATCTAGAGCCATTTTTAAATCTATTGCTATCAATCACGAAACCTTTGAAAATATACTTCTTTAGCTTATCAGTTGCCCATGTACGAAAAGCAGCACCACGCTCTGAATTGACACGATAACCAACTGATATCACAGCCTCTAAATTGTAGAAAACCACATCACGTTTTACTTCTCTTTCTCCCTCTTTTTGAACTATCGAGGATTCCTCGGTAGTTGAGTTTTTATCTAGTTCTTTACATAGATAAATGTTCTTCAGGTGCAATGAAATATTATCAGTTGAACAGCCAAATAACTCAGCCATATGTTTCTGAGTAAGCCATAGATTTTCATTTTCAAATCTAACTTCAATACATACCTTTCCATCATCTGTTTCATAGAATAAAATTTCATTATGATTCCTGTTCATACACTTCCTTTAACACCCTTTGAAAAGCAAATAAAAAGTACTACTAATGATTAGATTGATATAAGTAAACTTACATGTAAGTTTAACATTTTTTTTATTCATTGTAAAGAAAAAATTTATATGAAGGAGAAAACTCACTTTGCAACAGCTTTCATAAGTTCCTTGTATCTCTCATCTTTTTTTATTGAGTGTTCCCAGAAAACCTTTAAATTAGCTGATAGCAAGAGAAACAAAGTGTTTGCTAAGTTGCGTAATTGAGAAGAAATAACTTAACTCAAACAAAAAAAATTTAGTGCAAATCAAATTTCCAACCTCATTTCTAGTATATATCTGTTAAGAGGTAGTTGAAAGAGCTACTATAACGTAGACAACCTTAATCCATATACTTCTTAGGAGTAGCACATGATTCTCGAATTTCCGTTGTTGGCCAACAAAAAAACTATAAACCGCTTTTTGATAGTACGTTCGAGGAACCAGACGATATTTTGGAATCAGTGCTACTTATAGTTTTAAATAATGTCAATCCTAACACTGGACCTCGGTAAACAGACAGGCTGGGCAATTCTAACAGATGGAGTAATTGAAAGTGGGAGCAAAAGTTTTCATGGTAGCCGTTTTAGCGGAGGTGGCATGTGCTTCTTGAATTTTCGTAATTGGCTCAATTCTTTGAAAGACATTTCTGCAGTGTATTTTGAGGAAGTGAGAAGACATCTAGGAACTGATGCAGCGCATTGCTATGGCGGTTTTCTCGCAGTTCTGTCTGCTTGGTGTGAAGAGAACAATATTCCCTACCAAGGTGTTAATGTTAAAACTATCAAACGCTTTATAGCAGGCAAAGGCAATGCAAGTAAGAGTGAAGTTATTGAAGCGATACGTGAAAAAAGTTTTTCACCTAGAGATGATAATGAGGCCGATGCTTTGGCATTAATGTTCTATATTAGTAAAGATATTAATAAGACGAAAAATCCATAAAAAGTGGGTCCTTTCGGCCATACTGGCTGGTTTGGTGGGTCAGACCCCAGGCCTTCTTTAGCGTCAGAGATATTTTGAATATTAACTTTTTAATTATTAAGATATGAATTTAGCAATCCACTACTATCCTGTTGAAAACCTCGTCGAATATAAGCGTAATCCTCGTAAAAATGATGACGTAGTAAATAGAATGTGTGCTTCAATCAGGGAATTCGGCTTTCGTATACCAATAGTTGCAAAAAGCGATGGAACTGTGGTTGATGGTCATTTAAGACTTAAAGCAGCAAGAAAACTTGGTATGGAGAGTATTCCAGTGGTCTTAAGTGATAATTTAAATGAACCACAAACTAAAGCTTTTCGGTTACTGGCAAATCAATCAGCTAATTGGGCAAAGTGGGATGATGAGCTTTTAAAAGTGGAAATTCAAGAGCTAGAAGATTTGCAGTTTGACCTTAAAATGACAGGATTTGAATTGGAAAAAGTTCAACGGTTTCTCGATGATTTTGATGGTGAAAAAGAAGACCTTTCTGACTTAGTTGTTGATGACAAAAAGGTAGAAATAACAAAACCAGGTGATCTATGGATTTTAGGTGATCATCGAATCTATTGTGGTGATAGCTCTGTAGTTGAATCATATAAAGCGCTGTTAGATGATAAAATGGCAGACATTACTGTTTGTGATCCTCCATATAACGTTGATTATGGTAATAGCCAAGACAAAAAGATATTAAATGATAATCAAGGTGAAAAGTACGAACTTTTTCTCTATGACATCTGTTCCCATATTTTAGCATATACGAAAGGTGCAATTTACATCTGCATATCATCATCAGAGTTTTCAACGTTGCAAAAAGCATTTGAGGAGGCAGGAGGAAAATGGTCAACATTTATCATTTGGGCAAAGAATCACTTTACGCTAGGAAGATCAGATTATCAAAGACAATACGAAGCAATGCTCTATGGATGGAAAAGCGGCAATAAACGTGAGTGGCATGGAGGTAGAAATCAAAGTGATCTGTGGTTTTATGATAAGCCAACACATAATACACTACATCCAACGATGAAGCCAGTAGAGCTAATGGAGAAAGCAATAGTTAATAGCAGCAGACCTGGGGATACTGTACTTGATCCATTTAGTGGTTCTGGCAGCACACTGATTGCATGTGAGAGAACAGGAAGAATTTGCAGAACAATAGAGCTAGATTCAAAATTTGTAGATGTAACGATAAAACGTTGGCAAGTATACACAGGTAGGGAGGCAATTTTAGCCAGTACTGGTAAAACTTTTGCGGAAATTCAAGAAGAAAATTCGTAAAAAGGAGCGAAAAGAGAGGAGGAAAAGAGTGGAAAAAATCACACAAACAGAATGGGCAAGAGAGATAGGAGTATCAAAGCAATATGTCTGTTATTTAGTAAAAAAAGGAATAGTTGAGCTGGAGGATGGACTCATTGACCGAGAACAAGCAAACAGGGCTATAGAAACAATAAGAGATCCAAGTCAACCACTGAGAAGAAAAAACTATTCAGAAAGCGGAGAAAAACTTTCCACGATGTTGCTAAAAACTAGAATAAAAAATGAAATGGAACGTGGTAAACTGCTTGAGGCGAAAGCTAAGGCTGAGATAGGAGAACTTATAGCAGTAGAGGAAGTAAGAAATGAAGCATTTAACGTAGCAAGAGTTGTACGTAATAATTTGCTTAATATTCCAAATAGAGTTTCAGCACTGCTTGCATCACTGAGTGACACTGAAAAGATTCATAAGACGCTCACTGAAGAGATTACAAACTCACTCCAAGAATTATCTAACGCTAAATTTTAAATATAAAAAGATTTTGAATATAAAATGGCTGATAACTTAAGTTTAGAGTTAATAAAGTGCCTCATTAATCAACCTGGATTAGATGTTAATGTTAGAGGGTTAAACGGAAAAACTCCACTGCATTGCGCTATAGAGTTTGATGAATTAAGCATGGTAGATTTGTTACTCACGAAGAAGAACATTAATCCTTTTGTGGAAGATAATGAAGGTAAAACATCTCTTGATTACGCCAAAGAAGGGAAAAAAGCAGAAATATTACAAGCGCTAATTAATAACAAGTACGGGTCAGAACAAGATAGCTTACTTCATTTAGCTGCAATGATAGGTGAAGTTAATGCAGTTAGATATTTGATCAGAAAAGGTATTGACGTTAATGTACGAAATGCTTTGCATCATACTCCATTACATCTAGCAGCAGGAATAGGACATGCAGAAGTTGTAAAGATTTTGATAAGAGAAGGAAAAGCTGAAATCGAGGTTTTTGATGCACGAAATCAGACACCGATGCACTATGCAGTTAACAACAAAAAATTGGAGATAGTAAAGTTATTACTGGAGCTAGGAGCAGATGTAAATAGCGCACGTGTAGGACAAAACTCGATGAAATTATCACCTGTTCATATAGCTGTAAGTAATACTAATTACGATGAAAGAGACTTATGTCTTGATATCCTCAAATGCTTAATAAAGGAGCCTAATGCTCAAGTAAATTTGCAGGACTACGAAAATAAAACACCACTACATTATGCTGAAAGACTGAAAACAATAGAAGTTTTACTAACGCGAGAAGATATAGACCCTCTGGTAAAAGACGATAGCGGCAAGACACCATTTGATTACGCTAAACCTGAGATAAAGAAGGCTTTGATGAGTAATAAATACGGTTCTGAAAAGAATAGTCTACTCCATTTAGCTGCACAAAGAGGAGAAATTGAGCTTGTAGAGTCTATCTTAAAAGAAGAAATCGATATTGATATTGTAAATAATAAAGGTTTATCACCGGTTTACCTTGCTGCGGAAAAAGGGCATTTACATGTAGTAAAGTTATTGCTGAAAAAAGGAGCAAATTATAAACCTGTTTTGCATTTAGCAATCAAGTCAAATAATTTAGAATTGCTAAAAACTTTATTTAAAGAAAAGAGCATCAAATTACCAGATGAGATAGGCAGATCTGTACCAATTTATTATAGGTGTATAGAGCATAGAGATGCAAAAGTAAGAAAATACAATAGTGTGATCTGTGTTTTTACCTCAGTAAGTGCAGTAGCAATGGCAGCATATATAGGTTTAACAGCAACAACAATAAGCAATGCAATCATTTTTGCAACAATAACAGGAATACTTGCGCTTATTATAGCAATAATGATAAGTGAGATGAGCAAAAGATATATAGAAAATGAATTTCAGAAAAAGATATTTATGGAATTGGAGGAGTGTGGAGGAATAAACTCTACTGTTAACAATATTGAGATAGAACCAATTATGAGTAGATGCAGACAATGATATACGCTAGAGCTTTTTCTGAAGGTTTAAGACCAGATCCCCAGCTTAAAGTATCAGAGTGGGCGAATGAGTATCGAGTTTTAGCTCCAACTGCAGCATCAGAGCCAGGTAAATGGAGAACAGAAAGAACTCCTTATTTAAAAGAAATCATGGATTCACTTTCTCCGTCCTCACCAGTAGAAAAAGTGGTATTCATGAAAGGAGCACAAATTGGAGGAACAGAAGCAGGTAACAATTGGATAGGCTATATCATCGATCAAACACCAGGTCCAATGCTAGTTGTGCAGCCTACAGTTGAAATGGGAAAACGCTGGTCAAAAGGAAGATTTGCGCCGCTTATCGAAAGTACACCATGTTTAAAAAATAAAGTAAAAGATCCAAGGTCAAGAGATTCAGGTAACACTGTACAAAGTAAGGAATTTCCAGGTGGAATAGTAGTAATAACCGGAGCAAATAGCAGTGTAGGTCTCAGGTCCATGCCAGTAAAATATCTCTTTCTTGATGAAATAGATGCCTATCCAGGAGATTCAGGTGGTGAAGGAGATCCAGTGCTGCTCAGTATTGCTCGAACTAATACATTTGCACGGCGAAAGATTTTTTTAGTATCAACGCCAACGATTCATGGAATAAGCAGAATTGAGAAAGAATTTGAAGCAACAGATAAGAGATATTTTTTTGTACCATGTCCGCATTGTAATTATTACCAAATATTAAAATGGTCACAAATAAAATGGGAAGATAAAAATCCAAATACAGCACACTATATATGTATAGAATGTGGTGAAAAGATAGAAAATCATCAAAAGACAGAGATGCTTGAGCGTGGAGAATGGAGGCCTACTAATAGAGTAAAAGGTGAGAAAAAAGGATTTCATCTTTCAAGTCTTTATAGTCCAGTAGGCTGGTATAGCTGGACTCAAGCAGTAGAAGATTTTCTTCATGCAAAAGAAAGTGAACAATTACTGAAAGTTTGGATAAATACAACACTTGGAGAAACCTGGGTAGATAAGGGAGAAGTACCAGACTGGAAGCAATTATTCAACAGAAGAGAATTTTTTCCCGTAGGCACAGTACCTAAGAGAGAAGTGGTACTTACTGCAGGTGTTGATGTTCAAAAAGATCGTTTAGAAGTAGAAGTTGTAGCCTGGGGAAAAAGCCGTGAAAGTTGGTCAATAGACTACCAAGTATTTGAAGGTGATACTGGAGGAGGAGAAGTATGGGGAAAACTTTCGGAGCTCCTCAATCATCATTTTATCGGTGAAAATGGTCTTGAATACATGATAAGTATGATGGCGGTTGATGCTGGGTATGCGACACAAGAAGTATACAATTGGGTAAGAGGTCATCAAGGCTCTGGAAGAGTAATGGCAGTAAAAGGTGTAAATAAAGCATTAGTACCACTTAGCAGCCCAAGTAGAGTTGATATAACAGTTGGTGGTCAAAAGCTAAAAAGAGGAATAAAGCTCTGGCCAGTAGGAGTATCGATATTAAAGTCAGAGCTTTTTCAATTACTTAATATTTTGAAAGAAGAAGAGAAAGTGCCAGCAGGATATTGTCATTTTCCGGAGTATGCACCTGAATATTTTAAGCAGCTAACGGCAGAGCAATTAGTCAGCAAAGTAGTAAAAGGTTATACCAAACAAGAGTGGCAAAAGGTAAGAGAAAGAAATGAAGTACTAGATTGCCGAATTTACGCAAGAGCAGCATCAATAGCACTTGGGATTGATCGTTGGCCAGAGAGTAAATGGAATAGTTTAAGTGGAAAAATAGAAAGTAAAAAACCTAAGAAAGTAAGACAGAGTAAGTGGCTGGAAAATGTATAACGAAGAGTATTTAGTTCAAGTCGAAGAAGCGATAAAGAAGCTGCAAAACGGAGAGCGAGTAGTATCAATTGCATATGGTGACCATGTAGTGAGATATGCTGAAGTTCAGATAAATGATTTACTAAACTTAAGACAACGTATTAAAGCTGAGCTAAAGATTGTTGGAATGAAACCGAAGAGAAAGATTGTTTTTTCAACGAGTAAAGGGATCATATAATGATAAAAATCGTTAAAAGGAACCGTATGACAAAAATTATAGCAAAAGAATATACAGAATTTTTAGAGCAGCTCAAAGAACAGATTGCTACTAGTCGTTATAAAGCAGCACTAGCAGTAAATAGCAAACTCATTGTGCTTTATCACTATATTGGTACAGAGATCTTAAGGCGCCAAAAAGAACATGGTTGGGGTGCTAAAATCATAGATCAGCTAAGTAAGGATTTGAGAAGCGCATTTCCAGAAATGAAGGGATTTAGTGCTAGGAATCTTACTTATATGCGTCAATTTGCTGCAGAATATCAAGATACTGAATTTACGCAGCAGGTTGCTGCACAATTGCCTTGGTTTCATATTGTAGTTATTTTAGATAAAGTAAAAGATCCAAAAGAAAGACTATTTTATTTTCAAAAAGCTATAGAGCACGGTTGGTCACGTAGTATAATGGTGATGCAAATCGAACGTGAATTGCACAAACGTCAAGGAAAAGCTGTTACTAACTTCAAAGATAAGTTACCTTCTCCCCAGTCAGATTTAGCACATTATACATTAAAAGATCCATATATTTTTGATTTTTTGAGTATAGGAGATGACGCTCATGAAAGAGAAGTGGAAAAAGGTCTTGTAGGCCATGTAGAGAAGTTTTTGCTTGAGCTAGGGGAAGGATTTGCATTTGTAGGTAGGCAATTTCACTTAGATGTTGGAAATAAAGACTTCTATATTGATTTATTGTTTTACCATTTAAAGTTACGTTGCTTTGTAGTAATTGAGCTAAAAGACAAAGATTTCAAGCCAGAATATGCAGGTAAAATGAATTTTTATCTTTCAGCCGTTGATGATTTACTAAAGCACGAGACAGATCAACCATCTATAGGATTAATTTTATGCAAGTCAAAGGATAACGTGCTAGCTAAGTATACACTGAAAGACATAAATAAACCGATAGGGTTGGCAGAATATAAAATTACTGAAAATCTACCAGAGAATGTAAAGACAGCCTTGCCAACAATAGAAGAGCTAGAGGCTGAGTTATCCAAAGTTTCAGATAAGGAAAAGTAATGCTGTTAAAATCGTTCAAGCAATTATTTAGCAAACCAAAGATAAAAAGTTTAGCATGGGATGCAGCGGGCTCAGGAAGAAGGGTAATGTATTGGCAAGGAGAAGCGGGAAGCATAAATAATTTGCTTTCTCAAAGCCTTGAGCACCTGCGTAGTAGATCACGTGATATGGTGAGAAAAAATCCATATGCAGCAAATATAATTGATACGATAGTAAGTAACTCTATTGGAACAGGAATAAAACCACAATCAAAAGCAAGAGATGGAGAATTTCGCAAAAAAGTACAAGAATTATGGCTAAAATGGACAGATGAAGCAGATAGCTGTGGAATAAGTGATTTTTATGGATTACAAGCTCTAGTATGCAGAAGTATGATAGAGGGAGGAGAATGTTTTGTACGTCTGCGGATCCGAAAACCTGAAGATGGTCTGTGTGTACCTCTGCAATTACAAGTACTTGAATCTGAACATTTAGATAATAAAACAAATCAAACTTTAGCAAATGGTAACATAATCCGTAATGGCATTGAGTTTAACAGGCTTGGGCAAAGAGAGGCATATTACTTATTTAGAGAACATCCAGGAGAAAGCTCGTTTGGAGAATCAGTTAGAGTACCAGCAAATGATGTTTTACATATCTATAAACCTTTAAGACCTGGACAAATTAGAGGGGAACCTTGGCTTTCTAATATACTGCTGAAGCTTTATGAGCTTGATCAATACGATGATGCAGAGCTGGTAAGAAAGAAAACTGCAGCAATGTTTGCGGGATTTATTACGAGACTCGATCCTGAAGCAAATATTATGGGAGAAGGTGAAAGCAATGAGCAAGGAGTAGCACTATCTGGCCTAGAACCTGGAACAATGCAGCTTTTAGACCCAGGTGAGGACATAAAATTTTCAGAGCCGTCAGATGTTGGAGGAAGTTATGAAGCGTTTATGAGACAGCAGCTAAGGGCAATAGCAATAGGTACAGGGATAACATATGAACAGCTAACAGGAGATTTAACCGGTGTTAATTATTCATCAATCAGAGCAGGATTAATAGAGTTTCGTCGTAGATGCGCTATGCTGCAACATAACATTATGGTATTTCAATTTTGCAGACCAGTATGGAGTAGATGGCTAGAACTTGCCACTTTATCTGGAGAGCTTTCTACAACAAATAATCAAATATTTAAAGATGTAAAATGGATACCACAGGGGTTTGATTGGGTGGATCCTTTAAAAGATCAACAAGCACAGCAAATGGCAGTAAGAAATGGATTTAAGAGTCGAGCAGAGGTAGTATCAGAAATGGGTTACGATGTAGAAGAAATTGATCAAGAAATAGCAGAAGATAAAAAGCGTGCTGATTCTTTTGGACTTTGTTTCGATTCTGACGTTAATCATCAAAGGGAAGGAAGGTGATGTGGATAAATAAACCAGTAATGGTAGAGAGAAGAAGCTTTGAACTATTATCATTATATAATAGCAAACAACCTATCTTTAAGAACTTAAAGCATTTTCATATAAACCCAAAAGGAATAGCAATAATACGTATTTATGGAGTGTTGACAAAAAAAACAGAAGCTTTTGATCATATTTTAGATATGACTTCGTATGAAAATATTCATGAAGAGATAGAGAGCGCTTTAGAAGATAAAAGCATAGAAACGATTCTACTTGACATAGACAGTCCAGGAGGAGAAGTAAACGGTGTCTTTGACCTAGCTGATTTTATCTATAGTGCAAGAGGAAAAAAGAGGATAATAGCAATAGCAAATGATGATGCATATTCTGCTGCGTACGCTATAGCCTCTAGCGCTGAAAAGGTATTTGTGAGTAGAACTTCAGGGGTAGGAAGTATAGGAGTAATAGCAAGTCACATAGATCAAAGTAGGTTTGATGAAAGGCAAGGTATTAAGTACACCACAATCTTTGCTGGTAGTCGAAAGAATGATTTAAATCCACATGAGCCAATGACGTCAGAAAGTCTGGAAAGCTTACAAAAAGAAGTAGGCCGACTATATGAAATGTTTTTGCAGCTAATAGCAAGAAACAGAGGTCTTTCAATTGAAAAGATTCGATCGACAGAAGCAGGGCTGTATTTTGGCGAGAAAGCAGTAGAAATAGGTCTTGCAGATGGAGTTACAACATTTTTTGAATTTATCAACAATCATAAAAGTAGGAGTGTTAGTATGACAACTATTGAGGAGAACTGTCGTAGAGAAATTTTAGAGATAATAAGATTATGTAATATATCAAAGATGCCAGAAAAGATAGGAGAATTTATAGAGCAAGGCTCAAGTGTTGAGCAAGCCAGGGAAGTTTTAATGGAGTTACTTGCAGAGCGAACGAAAAAAACAGAGATACTGAGTGCAATACCACAGAATGCAGGAGAAGAATTGATGATGCAGGTAGCGAAAAGTCGGTGCATTTGATGGTCTTAACCGTGGTATATAATCGCCGCGGTAAATAAGTGTTCAAAACGCGCCACAATTATAACCGCTGCATATAACAACTACAAATATGGCGATAAAAAAATAAAAAAAGGAGAAAAGGAGAAAAGGAAATATGACATGTATAACCGAACAAAATAATCTAGGTGACTTATTAAAGTATGAGGCATCAAGTCTATATTCAAGAGATCAGATAACAGTAGCCAAGGGGCAAAATCTGAAGCTAGGAACAGTAGTTGGTTATGATACTAAAGATAATTTAATTAAAGCTTTAAATCCAACTGCCACAGATGGGACACAAACGGCGATAGGAGTGATAACAAGCGATGTAAACGCAAAGGAAAATAGTAAAGGAGTAATTATTGCTCGCGGTGCAATGCTAGCAGATTATGCAGTTGTGTGGCCAGTAAATATCACTGAAGAGCAAAAAACAGCAGCAATAAAACAACTAGAAACACGTGGAATTATCATTCGCAAAACAGTCTAATTTAAGGAGAAATTCAATGCAAAATCCATTTACAAATACAGCATTTAGTATGACGGCACTAACAAATGCGATGAATATATTGCCGATAAATTATGGACGAGTTGAAAATTTAAATTTGTTTCCAAGTAGGTCAGTAAGATTTAGACATATTACGATAGAAGAACACAACGGAGTGTTAAGTTTACTACCAACGCAAGTACCCGGAGCACCAGCAACAGTAGGAAAAAGAGGAAAAAGAAAGATAAGAACATTTACGATTCCGCACATTCCGCATGATGATGTAGTGCTGCCAGAAGAAGTACAAGGAATAAGGGCATTTGGATCAGAGAGTGAACTTAAAGCGCTGGCAGATGTAATAACCGATCATTTGCAATTGATGAGAAACAAACATGCAATAACATTAGAGCATTTGCGAATGGGAGCGCTGAAAGGAATAATTTTAGATGCTGACGGGTCAGAATTATTAAATCTGTACAACGAATTTGAAATAACACCAAAAGTAGTAAATTTTGCCCTTGGAACAGCAACAACTGATGTAAAACGTAAGTGTCTGGAAGTATTGCGGCATATAGAAGATAACCTAAGTGGTGAATATATGACCGGAATTCATGCTTTAGTAAGCCCTGAGTTTTTTGATGCACTTACTTCTCATACTAAAGTAAAAGAAGCATACGAGAGATGGCAAGAAGGAGCAGCATTAAGGAACGATATGAGATCAGGATTTACGTTCTGTGGAATAACGTTTGAGGAATATAGAGGGCAAGCAACTGATCCTGAAGGAACCGTAAGAAGATTTATAGAAAGAGATACAGGACACTGTTTTCCACTAGGAACAGCAAGTACGTTTACGACATATTTTGCACCAGCAGACTTTAATGAGACGGTGAATACGCTTGGTCAGCCATTATATGCAAAACAAGAGCCAAGAAGATTTGATAGAGGAACAGATTTACATACGCAGTCAAATCCATTGCCAATGTGCCATCGTCCGGCAGTTTTGGTAAAAATTAGTTCTAGTTGATGAATATAGGAAAATTATTGGAAGATTGTTTTGAGCATCTAGGAGTGGAAGCCATATATTGTAATAAAAATAAGGAGAGTATTCGTAAAATGAAAGTGCTAATTAAACGTCCCGATACTACGTATTCTTTAGGTGCAGATGGAGCATTAACTCAGCAAATTGCTTCTATAGAAATACGTGATCAGGACGTTACTTCCTTTAGCATAGGTAATTATATCAAGATTGAAAAAAGGTTCTACAAGATTTTTGAACCACCATTGAAAGATTCTTCAGGTAAAATATGGAAAATTGAGGCAATAGAAAGTGTTTAATATTAAAACTAGTAACAATATTAATGAAATAATCTCCAATATTGACGGAAAAGAGCAGAAAGTAAAACTGGCAGCTATAAAAGCACTAAATAGAACAGCACTATGGTTAAAAGCAAAAGCAGCTAAGGAAATCAGTGAGGAAAAGAAGATAAAATTAAGTTTAATAAGAAAGAGATTAAGAATTTTTAAGGCTAAGACAAGTAGGTTAGACGTATTAATGAGAGCAAATTTATATGATATTAGAGCATCAGAAGTTGGCAAAATGAAACAAACAAGAAAAGGAGCGAAAGTAGGAAAACATGAGTTTATAGGAGCGTTTACAGCAAAAATGCCAAGAGGAAATAGTGGTGTTTTTAGGCGTGAAGGAAGAAAAGCTTTGCCGATACAAGAGGTAAAATTAGGACTGGAGCCAGAAGCATCAAAAATAATAAAGGAGCTAGTTAATTATGAAACAGAAGGGATATTTGAGAAATATTTTGAGCGTGAATTGAACTATATTACAAGAAATGTATGAATTTTAAAGATTTGCATAATGCAATCTGCACTACGCTGAAGAGAGAAATATCGTCTATACAGACATGTGAAATTTATCCAGCAATAAGGAAAGAATTAGTAGCGCCAGCGTTATTTGTAGAGCTTGTGAGTTTAGAATCGGGAAAAGATCCTGGAACAGAGGAATTAGCGCTGAAAGCAAGATTTGAAGCGAGAATTGTAGTTGATGGAACAGTCGAGGATTCCTCGTTAGTTGTAAGGTCATTAGCAGCAGAAGTAGCAAGAGTAGTGAACAAGAATACCTGGGAAAAGAATGTATCTCCGGCTGAATTTCTTTCTGCAGAGCCTGATGGATTTAGACCCGAATTAGATGCATATTTGGTGTGGATGGTTGATTGGAGTCATCAGCTTCATTTAGGTAAATCAGTATGGGAAGAGGGGAAAATTAAACCACATACAATAAACGTAGGAAATATAAATGTTGGATCATAGTTTTGCGATTTCAGAGCTGAATAGGAAGCTAGCAAACGTTATTCGTATAGGAATTGTAAAATAAATAGATTATGAAAAAGCAAAAGTAAGAGTGAAAATAGGCGAATTTTTAACAGATTATTTACCGTGGATAACAAGTAAAGCAGGAAAAGATAGAGATTGGTCTCCACCAGATATCGGTGAACAGGTTATGATATTTTCTCCTCTTGGCGAATTATCGTTAGGAGTGGTGTTAGGAGGGATATACCAGGAAAAATACCCTGCATCAGAGAATAAAAAAGAGGTGAGTAGCTTAACATTTCAAGATGGAACAAAGTTGTCATACGATAAAGATAAACATCATTTAGAGATTGAAGTAGTAGATAAAATAACACTGAAAGCTGGAGAATCGAGTATAGAAATGACAAAAGAAAGAATAAAACTTAAGGGAAGGAGAATAGATCTAAACTAGCATATGGGTAAAGCAATCGTTTGTGTAGGGGATAATTGTACAGGAATACCGGTTCATGTTTGTATGAGTGGAAGTGAAGACGTATTTGTAAATAGTAGATCTGTGTGTCGTAGGGGTGATATCTTGACTATAGGGGAGACACTAACGCAAGGGTCAAACAGCGTATTTGTGAACGGTATGGGAGTAACAAGAACAGGAGACTTGGTATCGTGTAGTTTTAAAGTGATAGGTGTTAGCAAAAATGTATTTGCAGAATGAGAGGCATGAATGCTAGCACGGGAAAGGAATTGGAAGGAATAGAACATTTAAAACAATCAATTACTAATATTTTAACCACTCCTATTGGATCACGTATTATGAGAAGAGAGTATGGTTCTCGATTATTTGAATTAGTAGATAAGCCAATAAATAGAGATTTAACTTTGGAAATCTATGCAGCAACAGCAGAAGCACTGGGGAAATTTGAGAAGAGATTTAAGTTAGAAAAAGTAAAGATTGCTGAAGCTAAAGAAGGAAAAATGACTCTTGTACTTGAAGGTATGTATCTTTCAGAAGGCAAATTCATAGGTATTAGTGGAATAGTTGTTTAGAAATGCAGACATCTAATATTATTGAAAAACTAAGCTATGAGGAAATCTTTTCCAGAATGAAGGAGGAGTTAGTGTGTAGAGATGAAACCTTTTCAGCGTTAGTAGAATCCGATCCAGCGATAAAGATTCTGGAGGTAGCAGCCTGGCGAGAACTTTTGCTCAGACAAAGGATGAACGAAGCAGTAAAGAGTAATTTACTGAAATTTGCAAGGGGAGAAGATCTTGATAATTTGGCTGAATTTTATGGAGTAGAGAGGCAGAAAGAAGAAGATGATGAACGATTTAGAAAAAGAATTAAAGCAAAAATAGTGGGCTCAAGCACGTGTGGAAGCAAAGAACACTATCGATATCATGCACTGTCAGCAGATAGTAGAGTAAAAGATGCACTAGTGGAATCAACTATACCAGGGAAAGTACAAATTTCAATCTTATCAACACAATTATCCACAACTGGCATAGTGTCAGAAGAGCTACTAGAAATTGTAAAAAAGCAGGTTACTAGAGATGATATAAGGGTTTTAACCGATACAGTAACAGTGATAGGTTGCAATATTACGGAAATAGATATTCACAGCAGAATGAGCATAAGTCCTATAATATCAGAGGAAGAAATCAAGAAGCAATTTATTAAGAAGTTTGAAGAAAGTAGAAGGCTGGGATGGAGTGTAACAAGATCGTGGATAATAGCGAATCTATTTGTAGAGGGTGTAGAAAACGTAGAATTAATAGAACCAAAAGAGGATGTTGTGGTATTGGGGAATGAGTGTGCAGTGCTTGGCCACGTCAAGTTAGATAGGATTTAAAACGTATTTTTTTTGTTTTGTGCCAGTGAGGGGATTGCGTGCAATAAGTGGTTTAAGGTTTACTGGATCCAATGTTAGGGAGACGAAAGTATTGATTCTCTTCCAGGAGTTGTAACTTGTTTTTTAAAGTATGGATAATATGGTCAAATATTATGGAAAGTGTTTTCGATATTAAGCACATCTTTATTTTTCTGCAATGATCTCTTGGTTACTCATAAGCTACCTAAATAAAGGAAATTAAAGCAACTTGAAAGAAAAGACAAATGAAAAATTTATTACCACCAAACGCAACAAAGCAAGAGCGAGCACTGGTTGATGCAACAGATTATAGGGTTGATCCAAACTGTATAAGAGGGTTTAAATTTAGATTAGAAGAAAGAATATTACCTTGGCTAATTGAGGAATATGAATTGGGGGAAATACTACGCTGGGTCAAAGATAGAAGAAAAGCCATAGTAGAAGGAGTAAAATTTCAGCGTTTAAGAGGAACCCCAGCATCACTCAAAATAGCACTAAAGTGGGCGAATATAGAAGATATTACAATTATCGAAGAACCACCTGGTAAACATTTTTTTGAACTGCAGATAGGGATAAGGGATGTTCCAAATAACTTTTTTGTAGATGTGGTTGTAGAGCTTGCAAAACTATCATTACCAGCAAGATCAAGACTAATGAGGATGTTTAATGATTACTACAACGTTGATAGGTTTATTTTAGATGAAAGTTTTTTTGGAAATTTGTTATCGGATTACTCAGGTATAAAGGTTGAAAAAGATGGACCAGTACTGTCATTTGGTAGAAAGAACACATTTGAGCTAAAAGTCTTGAATTCAAGTTTCAAGTTTAGTACTTTTCGTGTTCATTATGAGCAAGCATTTAGTAATGACATATATCGCTTAGATGTAGCAGTACTTGGAGAAACAGAGCCTCACACAAAGGATTACAAAGGCATCTATGGAAGGAGTCATCAGTGGTACAACTTAAAAGCACTATATCCATTACCACAAAGTTTATTACCAGCAATTAAGTTTGTCAAAGCACAGATTGTACTGTCAGATAGCTGGAAATTAGGAGAAATAAATAGCTGTTTTCCAGTTGGTAGAATAGAAGAAGAAGGAAATGAATTTGTATTGGGAAGCGATAAACTTTCAGGGCAATATTGGAATTTAAAACACAAGCCAATTTTAGAAAGATTTAGCGTTACTCACAACTATAAAGTAGAAAATTATACAGATCAGAAGGTCAGAAAATATGTTTTAGCAGAACACAACGTTTACTATAAAAATGATTCAGAGCAAAAAGACTCAATACACGAATTAGAAAAGCACATTTTAGTATTTTACCCGGGAGTACTGAAGTGGCACGAACATCGACACTTGCACAGAAGTTGGAAAAATAGTCAAGTAGTATGTGTAATAAGTTAAATACTTATATTTAGATACTCATATATTATATTAATAATAGGTAAAAGTGTATGAAATAAAAAGAAAAAGACTTGCTTTCTTATGCTAAAACGGACATGACTTGAATAGCAGCAGGTAAATATAAGAAATTTGTCTGGCGCTAGAAAAGCTAATTTTGTGAGGTAAGTATGAAGTTTAGCAAGAGTAAGTTTTTTAAAGAAGTATCAAGTAACGATATTAATAAAAGAAATGAAGAAGGAGAGACGATATTACACCAAGCAGTAGAAATCTCTGATTACAAAACAGTGAAGTTATTAATAAAAAAAGGGGCAGAGGTAAATGCAAGAGATAAAAATGGTTATACACCACTACACTGTGCAGTATTTGCGAAAAGCTTAGAAAATGTAAAAGTGCTGCTAAGGTCGGGAGCAGAAGTAAATGCCACTCAATATGTCAGTGGATGTACGCCACTCCACTCTGCATGCAAAATAGGAGGAGTTGAAATAATAAAAGAGCTAGTAAAAGCGGGAGCTGAAGTTAATCAACTGAATAAATATGGTGCAACACCAATGTATTACATTTGGGAAAGTGAAAAGTATTGTTTATGTGATAGCGAAGAAAGTGAAAAGGCAAGTAAATTTTTGAGAGAAAAAGGAGGAATAACAAAAAGTAGAGAACTGACGTGTTATGGAATAGAGGGGCTAGTGGGAGAAATAGCAGACATGTTGAATGGAAGCTACATGCCGGAGCTAAAAATAATAGAGATAGGAGAAATAAGGAAGAGAGACAAATCGCTAATAAAGAAAGAATGTCAAAATTTAGCAAGCAAGATAATCAGCCAAGTGAATGAAATGATAGATGAGGTAGAAAATGTAGTAGGAAGAAAGGCTTAAAAAGGGGACTTGATTTTAAAGAAAAGGTGAGGTGGATTATGTTAAAGCTTGGCAAATTTAATAAATCAGCAAAAGAATTATCAGAGAACTCATATAAAAATATTTATGCAAGAGACGAGAATGGAAGAACAGCTCTGCATTATGCAATAGACGCAAAAACAGTGAGTTTATTAGTTGAAAAAGGAGTGAATGTGAATGCAGCAGATGTGAAAGGATACACAGCACTGCACCTAGCGGTAACGGAGAAACGTCTAGAAATCGTGAGAGAATTGATAAAATCAGGAGCAGACGTAAATGCTGAGGAATATGGAAATAAATGCATACCTCTACACCTTGCGTGCATGGTAGGAGAAAAAGAAATAGTGGAGGAGCTAGTAAAAGCAGGAGCAGAAATAGAGCAAGCAGATAAATTTGGAATGACAGGGATGGATTATGCGAAAACCAGTAAAGAAGTAACTGAAGTATTGAAGAAAGAAATAGACAGAATTGAAAAGCTATTTATGAAGGGCTAAAAATATGGAGAAAGAAGTAGAAAAGAAAGTAATGAATTTAGAGAGAAAACCTTTGGATGAACTGAGAAAAATATGGAAGAAGGTATATGGGGAAGAGGCGCCTAGATACTCAAAGAAATATCTGATACCGAGACTAGCATATAGAATACAGGAGGAAGCGTATGGAGAAATGTCAAGAAAAGGAACAAAAAGACTAGAGTATCTAGCAGATCGGCTAGAGAAGGGAAAAAGAATAAGTAGTGACAAACTGCCAGTAGCAGGAACAGAGCTAATATTAGAGAGAGGGGAAGAAACGCATGCGGTAATGGTAACAGACAAGGGTTTAATCTACAAAGAAGAGTTTTATACATCATTGTCAGCAGTGGCAGGAAAAATAATGGGAATGAGTTACAACGGACCTTTATTATTTGGAATGCGTGATAAAAGTGGAAATTGAGGAGAGAGAATGCTAAAAGAGGTAAGGTGTGCGATATATACAAGAAAATCAAATGAAGATGGTCTAGAGCAAAAGTTTAATAGCCTTGATGCGCAGCGAGTAGCATGTGAAAAGTACATAAAGAGCAAAGAAGGCTGGGTAGCATTGGCCAAAAGGTACGATGATGGAGGTTTCTCAGGAAAGAATTTAGAAAGACCAGCAATAAAGGAATTGTTTAAAGATGTAAAAAAAGGAGAGGTAGATTGTGTAGTAGTGTACACACTAGACAGACTATCAAGAGAAACAAAAGACAGCATTGAAGTAACATCATTTTTTAGAAGGCACCGAGTAAATTTTGTAGCAGTAACGCAGATATTTGACAATAATACGCCAATGGGAAAGTTTGTACAAACAGTGTTATCAGGAGCAGCACAACTAGAAAGAGAGATGATTGTAGAGAGAGTAAAAAATAAAATAGCAACATCAAAAGAGCAAGGATTATGGATGGGAGGAACTTTGCCATTTGGGTATGATGTAAAAGATAAAGAGTTAATAATAAATGAGAAAGAAGCAAAAACAGTAAAGCATATATTTGAAAGATATTTGGAGCTGAAGTCAATGGCAGAGTTGGCAAGAGAGTTAAACAGAGAAGGATACCGAACAAAATCAGATATCTTTAAAAAGGCAACGGTGAGGAGAATAATAACAAATCCAATATATGTGGGAAAGATAAGACATTATGAGAAAGAGTATGAAGGAAAGCATGAAGCAATAATAGAGGAAGAAAAATGGCAAAAAGCACAAGAATTAATAAGGAATCAGCCATATAGAAAAGCAAAATATGAGGAAGCGCTGCTTAGAGGAATAATTAAGTGCAAGAACTGCGGTGTAAATATGACGCTGACATACTCAAAAAAGGAGAATAAAAGGTACCGATATTATGTGTGCAATAACCATTTAAGGGGGAAGGATTGTGGATCAGTGAACCGAACAATAGTAGCAGGAGAAGTAGAAAAAGAAGTAATGAAGAGAGCGGAGCAGCTATATGAAAATTGGAAAGAAAAGACCGAAGAAAAATGGAAAAATTTAAGTTTTAGAAGACAGAAAGAAGTAGTGAAAAAGTTAATAAAGGGAGTGATGGTAAAAGAAGATGAAATAGAAGTGTGTTTAGAGGATAAGGTGGAATTTATACCAATGTGGTTAAAAAAGAAAGGAAAGAAATGCACAGTAATAGAACCAGAAGGCAAAACAAACAATGCGCTACTGAAAGGAGTGGTAAGAGCCCACCTATGGAAACGGCAACTAGAAGAAGGGAAATATGCAAGTGTAGGAGAACTGAGTGCCAAAATTAATATAGGTACAAGACGTATACAGCAAATTTTAAGGTTAAATTATTTAGCACCAAAGATTAAGGAAGACATAGTGAATGGGAGACAGCCAAGAGATTTGAAGTTGGTTGACTTGAGAGAAATACCAATGCTATGGAGTGAGCAGATGGATAAGTTTTACAAATTGGTGCCTTAATTAAGCAATTAATAAGTTATTAATGTAATTAATTTATAAAATTAAATGTTGTAGAGAAAGAAATATGATGCCAAAGTTCAAAAAGACCAAGAACGAAAAAAATATAACCTATAAGCTGGCAGGTGATCAGGATAATTTTACAAATGAAGATAAAAAAAAGCTTTTCAAGCTATTAAAGAAGATAGAAAACGGTGAAAATATTAGTGAAAAATTTAATAAATCTAATTACAACACACAGAAACTTCTTACAAAAAAAATAATTTACAAGGATGAGGAAAAGGAAGGGACTCTGACGCTACTGTGCCAATCTATGTTCTATAAAAATAATCAAGCTTTTGAGGAGCTTTTACAAGAAGCAATAAATCAAGGAATTTTACAGGATGTTCTTAGTGAGGAATTGACCCAAAAATTGCCAAATGGTCTAACAATAACTTACACGGCACTGGTATCCTGCATGGAAAATAGTAAAGCTATTAGAACAGTTCTAGAAGCTTCTAAAAAGAATGGTATTTTAGAAGAAATTCTCAACCAGAAAGTGAAAGTGGAGAAAGCAGAAAACCAAGAAATAAGCTATACACTACTTGACTATGCTAATAAACACAATTGCAAAGAAAGTGCAAAGATCCTCAAGGAATTTGAAGAAATTCTAAATATAGAAGTTAAAAATGATATGCCTGTAAGTGATAATGCTGAAACTAGATGTGAAGATGTCAATAAAGACTATGAAATACATGAATCTAGGATTGTAAGCAGTGAAGAAGCTCGAAATATTTTAATAGAAAGTGAAAATCCTCTCATGTGTGAAAGCAACAAAGAAGCTGAGAACTCTTTCGATGAGCAAGAGCTAAACGCTTCTGACAACCTATTTCCCAAACTATGTTGTGACATCGATGCTGCAGGCAAAGAGAAAGAACCATTAACGATTGCAAAACAGCAAAAAGAGGCAATTACAATTGATTTAGAATCAAAAGAGAAACTTATGCGTGACTTAGTATATGAGGAAGAATGTAAAGATAATCTGAATACATCGACTATAGAGCATAAAAGTGCTGTTGACTTTGTACCTTTAATAGGAGATTATGAAGATGACAATCAATTAATATACGAAAAAAGTACCACTGCTTCAACAGAAACTGTTGCACAAGGTCTAAATGCCTCTGATAGCCTTTCTTCTTCCAAACCATATTTTTATAGTGAATTTGGCAAAGGAAATACTGCAGATGAAAAAGAAAAACTGCTAATACAACAAAGACAGGCAATCGTGGTCGGTAGTGCTGGTGTAGTGTTACTGGTAAGCAGCATTGCATTGTATATCATGAAAATGCCTGTAGTAGTAGCAGTTGTGGGAATAGCTGGATTGGCGTGTATAGGTTTCGCGCTGTATAATGCCATAAAGCCCGGCACAAAGCTAGAAAAAGTGGAAGATATAGAACAACCAATTGTTAAGTTTTCTTTAAACCAGATATAAATTCAAAAGAGTGGTAGAATATTCATGATCACCAAGCAAAAACTTTAAAAAACGAAATAAGATAATCTATTTAGAAGAATCTCTGAATTATTATGGAATCACTGAATATTTAAGTAACATCTCTCGCTATTTTTTCTTGAACATTGCTATTTTCAAGGGAACTTGAAGGCCTGCTATGGCAATATACAATTGCAGCGGCAACCAGACAACAAGCTCCAACTGCTATTCCCACTGCTAACATTTCTAAATAAACTGCAATAGCTATTCCTGTAGCAACTCCGGTTATTGCTAACATAGAAGCAGCTATCACAGGCAACTTACTTTTTGCATCTTGTGGAGCAGGGTTGTTTTTGTTTGGATAACTAGGTTGTTTGCTGTTGCCTTGAGCATTTTTTGACACAGGTTCAGTAGGCTGAACAAGAGCTTGTTTTTTCTCATCACCCTCAACACCTGTATTGCTAGGCTTGCTGTCAACAACTAAAGTTTTTGGTTGCGTGTTTTGCATAGCAGCATCATCTTGGTGCTCTTCAGGCATGACTTTATCATGTTCACCATCATTTTGGCTGCCTTGTGTAATTACTACAGACTCTTTTCCATCACTTCTAGATGTCGAAACATCCTCACTTACAGAACTTGATACTGTAGGTACTGTTAAATTTTGCTGATCATCTTGCTCGTCATTTAGGTTATCAGGCTCGGATTTAGATTCTTCAGTGGCCATTGAAGGCATTTTTGACGCTATTGCAGTAGCTACAGACCCTATTGTTTCAATTACAGATATTCCTACTTCATTAATTTCTTCAAATGGATAATTAATACTAGAACCTGAAGAATCCCCAGCAGACTTATCACTTTCAAGCTTAGAATAACCATCATCCTCAGAATTCGGTGAATCTGATTCACTTTCTTTAAGCTCTACCACAGGGACTTCTTGGCTACCTGCAGCAGCACCAATACTTTTACTTTCTACTGTAAGAAATTCTCTGATTTCTTTAATCTTATTTTTAGACTCTTGATCTTTCTTCCCAACTTGTGTCTCATCAGCTTTCTCCAAAGCCCAATTAATGATTCGTTCTGCATTATTGCCCTCTTGCTTTATCCGTTCTACTAAACATTTTACTGCTTGAGAATCAAGACTGAAGATAGCATCAGACAACTCTTTTCTTGTATTTTGGTCACTACTATGCATTCTATCCTCCTTAAAATTATCACTTATAAGCCCCATTATTGAAACCACCATGCCATCTAGTATATCACTTTCTCCCTTTTGTGCAAGAACATCTTTTGTTATAACTGGAATTTCTAATTCATCTGCAACGTTATTACTTCTTTTTCGTATTATAAAAGTTCCAGGAGTTTGGTACATTTCATCCCACAAATCTTGACGTTCATGACAGGAACATTCTTGCACATCAATGGAAAATTGTAGAATATTTCTAATTTGCATTAAACTGAATATTAGATTAATATTCTTTTGACGTTTATTGTTTTTTGGATCTTTAGTGTATTCATCATATGCTATGTAAGCAGTCTGAGCTAATCCATTTACAATACCTGGCAAATAGCTGTAATTATATTCACGTAAAGCTTCAGATTGTAATAATTTTTTTTCCTTTTCCAGGTCTTCTATGCGCTTTTCTATGCTAGATTTAAAAATCCCACACTCCTCTTGAAAAATTACGTTAATTGCACCCTCTTCTGTGTATAAGTAACATGCTTTCTTGATTAAGGAGTAATCTTCTTGGCCTGTTGAGTAGTGTGTTGCACTTCTCAGTATATTCCGTATGGCTTGCCTGACTACTTGCTTATGTGATACGTTTTGATAGATTTTTTTAGTGTAAGAAAGTACATTGACTATAACGTTTATGTTTTCAATATTAGACAATGCAACTAGAACCGATTCATATGTTTCATCAAATTCGTTATTTTTAAGTTTATGATCAAGATAATTAATAACATCATTGACGCTTTCAGCACATTCTTTGCATATGTACTCAATAAATGTAACATTGCCAGCATCCAATGCGGTTTTCAGAATTAAATCATAAATTTCTTTTCTGCCACGAGTTCCTATGTTTTTCAGGATCTGTTGCCTTAGTATTGTAATAACTTTATCATCTGTAAATGCTTGTTTATATACATTATAAATGGCACGATCTGCACTATTAGTGTATCGTTTACACAAGTATTCAACGACAGATATGTGTTCTTGGCTTATCGCAGTTTCTAACAAAGTAACAAAACTGTTTTTTAACAGATCTTTTTTATCCGGATTATTAATATATCCTTCAAACGCACCTAGCACTATCACGATAAATTCTTCATTTTCGATCAGAGATGCTGTTTCAAGCACACCATACAAAGGATCAGGATTACTTGTTTTTAATACTTGTTCAAGATCTTTTAAGATGAATTCAACAAAAACTGTGTCTAATAAATTTCGTTCTTTTCTTAATGCTATAGCTGAGAAGAAGCCAATCTTATTAGGTTCAATAAATTGTATGGCTTGATCTTTTAATCCTCTATAAATCCAATCGGTACCATGGAATTTTCCTATAAAAGCTTCAATATATTTTTGACCACCAACAAGTAAAGGTAAAAGACTCAAATTTCCTTCAGCAAAAAGTATGCCCTGATATTGTTCTATCAGCTTATTATTAGCTGCAATTGCCATTAATACCAATTCTTTTACTAAATAATCACACTTGAAATTCTCCTGATCAAAATTATACTGTGATAGTATATTTGAGTATATATGCTGGTGATCGCTTCTACCTCGTAAATCTAAGTTAAGTTGTTGCTCACAAAAACTCTTTAAATTTACATTATCCAGAATAATAGACCTGCCTTCATAATTTTCAATATTTTGTACAACCCTGTCTAATTCTTCACAATCATCTTCCCTTATAGCTTGATTTAAGATATTTATTATTTTAGTTAAAGTTAAATTTTTAGGAATAATGTCATATGAATCTTCATCTTTCGACTCTACAGTAAATGATCTATCACAACCATCAGGAAAGTTTGTAAGTATTGCATTCTCTAGACTCAGATCTTCAGGGAGTGTATCACATAGATTAGCTTGTATCTCTTGATTTTCGCCATCTAAAACTTCAAACTCTTCCTTTTCTTCGATGCCTGAATCTCCAGAATAGCGACGATCTTTGGTTATTTCTTGATTTTCTTCTGTGCCCAAATTAACACAACTTAAATCTAGAGAGTCAGTTTGATTAACCATATCTTATCTCCTACTAATAACCAATTAAGTATAGCGCCAAACAATAATCTTGCCAAGCAAATCATTAATTCCTTGACAAATAGGCTATCATTATCATCCATCTCTCCGCCTTCCACGATACAAGCAATATTTTTTGAATGAGCATTTTTTAGGTAAAATATTGCAATAACTAGTAGCAACAACAATTTAATTATTTACTTGTCCAAAAATCTAAAAAAGTACGTATATTTGTGAGAATAAGTTGCACAAAAACAGGGTTATGAAAATAAGAGCCTGGAATTTTTGCAACAAAGTTAGGCAAGCCAGTTCGTACGCAGATTTAGAGAAAGTGAGCCAATATAGCTAATTTTAGCGTATAATAAAATCACCATATAAAAAAGTTCGCACGAATCAAGCGGTAGACCATGTCATCCCAAAACAAACTCTTCTCTCACTAGCTGGTTTTTAGTGATGGAGATGGTTATATTATTTAATTCATTAGCGATATATAATATTAAATTAATAGTAATTCATTTAACAATAAGTATTAAGATAAACTTATAAAAAACAGAATTAAAAAGTGAACAAAAGACTGTATATTAAGCCTATTAAGAGCCTTTTACTGAAAATCACTTTAGGTTAGAAAATTTTTCTAAAATAGTAATTGACAAAGTTTTAAAGGTAGAGCAACATGCCTAAAATATATTAAATCTTGTTAGGGAGGGTAAGTATGGATTACAAGAATGTACAAAGGGTATTACTAACATCTATCAAAGAAGATGATCCTCATAAAGGATTCAAGGAATTAGAAATTAAGAGATATTGTATTGCATATCAGACGTTATTGCGTGAATGGGACAGGACAATAATAACACCATTTATTAAGGAAATTTTAGAAAGTGGGACCTGTTGGAAAATCGATGACACCTTAGGTCATGTTGAGCTTGATAGGTATGCACTAGGGAAAAAGTTGTTAGACTTGAAAACTGAAGATGGACAAAAATCTCTTCTTGATTCCTTTGATCGTTACAGAATTGCCTGCTGGTGTTGTTTTGAAGACGAGATAAGAGCTGTTTTTGAGGAATTTAAATTAACATTAGGTAATAAGCCAGTAGAGAGTTTAGTTAAGGGATGTGATAAAGGGGCTTTAATGATCTACTGGTCACATGCCATAAATAATCAGGAACATCAGTTAGAATTAAATAATGAGCATCCATACGTTTACGCTTTTAAATGTGCGATGCTAGAAAAGCATGTTGAAGCCTTAGAGTTTTTTTGGAATAAGTTACAGTCAATTGATTCTGTATCTCAACAGAGGAAAGAAGATTTGTTAATGGAAGTAGCATACAATAAGGGGCGTTTTTCTACTGATGATGTTGGTATGGTTGATTTTTGCCTACGTTACCTTAGTGAGGACAAGTATCATGAGTTATTGAAAAGGGATTTTAAACAAAATAGGTATTACCATACCTTAAATACATTAAAAGGAAATTATTTTTTTGAAAGCGCTAAAAAGCTGTTTGAGCATTTAAATGCAGAATATTTATCTCCTGATACGTACTCTACGTTAATGTTTGCAGCGTTAGACTCAATTGTTTCTGCACCAAATGATAATTTTGTTAAATCTGGCAGTGATATGCTTGCCTCTATGTGGAATAGTCCTGGCTTTGAAGCTCATAGACAACACTATTTACATAAGCTAAGCATAAGATTGTCATCCAGAGATTTAATTGTCCATCTTATTAAGGAGAACAAAGCTGTCAAAGTATTATCAGAAATTGTCAATTCTCTTATTCCGGAGCAAATGCAATCTATTAGGAAACTCAATAAGTCAGAATATGAGGTATTTACTGAAGTTAGAAACAAGCAATTAGATGGTGGTGCAGGTGATTCAACAGTACCAAGTTCATTATTAGATGTAGAAGTTGTACAGCAGGAGGTTACTGACGTTAGAAGTAAAGTGTAGTGTTTCTATTTTAGAAAACAAAGTCATTCAGTTACTTAGACTTAAACGAAAGCGTGCAAAGAATTTTAGTGAGAGTAAAATTGTAAAAGGTTAAAATCAGGAGGCAGTTATGGTTATTAGCAATCAACAACAAGAAAAACTGCAAGATTTTAAAGATTTTGAATTAATAAAGTTGCTTTTTCAGAAAGTGGCTTCTGCTGGCTCTGATCCAGTAGATCTACTAGATAAATCTTTTGAAGCAAGATTTCAGTCGCTGGTTGATCAAATACAATCTTATTTGCATTCCAGTGAAAAGGTTGGTTTTTTTCCTCACCGATTCTTAGGTTGGTTTTCTAGTATATTAGATACTAAGCTCAATGATAAGCTAGGTATAAAGAAATTACACTTTCGTTTTGAGGGAGCAAGAACTTTAAAGGTTGTAGCAGAAACAGAATCTAAAGCACATGTTTTTATTTTCACTGAAGATATAGAAGCTCAATATTCCAATCCTCAACGTCAACAAATGCGCACCAGGAATTTTGAATTTACTAAGGGTGAGTGGAAGGATGTGATGGGTAGAGATTATACTCGATCAGATGCCCGCAAGTTTCAAATTGATGTAGTAAAAATTTTGAAAGATAAATATGAGTTAGTAAAAGGCAGACCGAAATCAAAAACTAATCCTACACCAAAAAAATTATATTTATATCTTAGGAGTGATGGTATATTAGAGTATGTAGCTAAGGACATACGTGGAAATACTCAAATAATACAAATTAGTCGTAATGAATTAAAAGGTAATTATGCATTCAAAGCTAGATTTTTTGATGAAATTAAGCAGTTTCTAGGTAAGTCAGGTAAAGATCTTAGTGATGATGTTAGGAAGGAGTTATCAAGAATTACATCAGCAAAGGGATATACTTTAAAGGGTGGTAAAGAAGATGAAAAAATAAATATTGAAATAGAAAGGAACAAGAAAATCAAAGATGAACCTATCGCTCCTCCAGCAGAGTTTCCATTTAAAGAAGTGACAAAAAAGCTAGGTAAATCTGTCTATCTAGAGGATTATATGGAAAAGCTTGCTAGTCCAGATGGAAAGCAAGTTCAGGATAATCTCAAAGAAATTCTAACTTATATTAAAGAAGTTCATACTAATTTAAATTTACAAGGCAATGTTTACGGTAATAAGGCTCGTGAAGCTGGTCAACATGGTTTTGTAGCAGGAATATTTGATAACTTTCGATATCGTGATAATACCAAGATCTACCTGGAGCAATTTGCTGGTGGAGGTTATGCTGATATTGTTTTGCTTGTTCGTGGGCCTAATCGTGCTATTGATTCAGTTCCAATTCTTATTGAACTCAAGGCTGGAACTGAAGGACAGGTTAATCCAAGTGATGCGCTGAGACAAGCTGAAGATTATATAGAAGGTTTTAGACCAAATAAGATGAGAATTTTAACCAATGCAGATGATGCCATCGCTGTTGGGTTGAATTTGGATTCCACAGAACCATTTAAAACTAACGTAGAACCTATTAAACAACCTTCTTCTTTGATGGAGGATTTTATAAAGTTAGCTCGTAGGTGGAATAATCAACAACTTTCTGAAAAAGATTTCAAGCAAGAAATAGCAGATTTGTTATCAAGCGAATATCATACTTTTCCAGCAAATAAGGAAACAAAAGATCATTACTATTTCAGTCGAGACATATTAGGTCAATCAATTTTAATCAACAAGATTGGTCAAGATCAAAGTAACATTAAAAAATATATATACTCATATGATGAGTACCCGCTGAACTGGCCTCAGGGAACAGAATACACTTTATCTAAAAGCCCAGTTATGACATTAATACTTGTTCAAGGTAATGAAGGGCAAGAAAAAACAGCATTCATTTTTCATATACGAGAGTCCAATACAAAGGAATTCTATGCTGATAAAAAAATTCCAGTACTGAACATACCTGAAATAGGAAAAGTAGGAAATGCCGTAGAAATTAAAATGAGTCTAAAAAAATATGAAACAGGATTATCTTTTGAAGACCTTTTTAAAATAGAACAGATAAGTAAATATAAACCAAGTGGTGCCGATCAACAATTTACAGGTAGTTTTCTTAAGATACCTAATTCTGATGAATTAAAGGTAAAATTTGATCAGGCAATCACTTCTCAGCATGCTACTTCTTCTGATGGTAAAGATTTATTACCAGATTATAAAAGGCTACTTACTGAGATAGCAGATGCAATTTATCCTATTAAAGATTTGATTACTAATGAAGCAAGATTACAAGCTGTGCTTAATGGCTTGCTTAGTGGTTATAGTGATTTGAAGCTAAAAGAGACTTCTGCGAAAATTGTAATCATACCTGAATTTCAAGTAGGAGCAGGTGGTCGTGTTGATATGGTAATTCAAGGTATTGGTCCTTCGCCTCAGGGTACTAAAGAATATACTCCTATAGCGCTGGAATTTAAGCTTATAGATAAAAACTTAAATCAAGATCAGCTAAAACAGGAAGTTGATAAATTAACAAAAGAACAAAATGTTAGATATGCTAAAGGGGCAGCACTGAAAACAATAACAGATAGTGACAAAATGTTTTTCATGGGCGTAGTTGTTAATGTGAAAGCTAAAGATAAAAATTCTTTAATATTAACGAGTGATGAGTTTGTTCCTGCTATAGTAGTTCATAGTTCTATTGACATAGCTAAGAGAAAACATTTAGAAGGAATACAAGAGATAACTCAGAGACTTAAAAATATTGGTATACAAGAAGAGAATTTACGTACATTAGAATCTGCAACAGCAGAAAAAGATTATCATTATTGGCTGCAACAACATGATATAGCTGATATTGCAAGAATAGAATACGGTTATGGAGCTGATACATTATTTGAAATAGTGGGATCACCAGAACACATAGTTAATCAATTACAACAGTTTCAAGATAGCGTAACAACAAGAGGTGAAAGAAGGCCATTAACTTTAATTGTTAATTTAGATAATAATCACTGGGTTACGTTGGTCGTTGCTTATCAAAATGGGCAGTATAATGGATACTATGTAGACTCGTTGGGTAATAGTGTTCCAGATAATATTCGTCAAGTTTTACAACAGGCTCAAATTACCGTTAATGGTGTTTCTGTTACTCAACAAAGAGATGGTTATAATTGTGGCTTATGGGCGTTAGAAAACGCTAGAGGTATTAATGCTGTGTTGCAAGGAAGTAGAAGTAATATTCCTGATGAAATACGTAACCGTTTGCAAGTTCAAGGAAGAGATGAAGCTTATTTTATACGCACGAGAGAAGATGTTTCAGACAGATTAAGTATAGATCCACAACGTATAGCTAATCTAGAGACTGTACTTGCTGAAACACAAGCACCTAGAAAGAAATTTGACCTGAATAATTGTGTAAAACAAGGTAGTAGAAAAAGAAGAAGTATTAATCCTTGTTTATTTTCATTGGATGATGTAAAAAAGTTTATTAAGGGAAGGGTAGATGAAAATAATATAGATAAGATTATAATTGATAGTGAAAAGTTCCTAACTTATGTCAAAAGTAGTCAAGGTGAAAAGAAAAATGCTCAGCTAGTAGAGTTTGTTGGAGACAAAAATATCGAAGGTAATCATAAGTACTTATTTGATAAGGTAGTTGAAGATCAAGGGTACGGACGTTATATTGAAAATGAACGTATTAAGAATTTGCACGGTGACATTTCACAGCAAAATAGTGGTTTAATAAAAAGCCCGAAATTAAAAAGCAGATTAATGAATGCTGCAGGTGGGATACAATTAATAAGAGGAATCCATGGTGCCATTGTGTCTTGTAAGGATGGAACAGCAACAGATTGTGGATTAAATTTAGGTGGGATAGGATGGTCTTTTGCGTCTCAACCAATTGAGAATGTAATGGTTAAAATTACTCCAAAAGTTGTAGCATCAGCTGAAAAGGTTGCAGGAAAAATTGTATCAGGCACTCTGGGTAAACAGACAAAATTTGCTATTCGGATTGCAGGTGTAAAGTTTGGAAGTACAATAGCAAAAGGTACGGCAGGAGCTATAGCTGGTGTTTTTGATATTGTTGATATAGGTATGTCAGCAAGTAATCTTGTTGATTGTAAAAAAAGAGAGGATAGTGATAATCCATGTGGAGAAAAGGAGATAAGAGATAATATAGCATCTATATCCTTTTCTAGTGTATCGTTTGTTTCTGGTGTTGCTCTTACAGCAGCAAGTATGCCGGTGGTTGGTATTGCAGTTGGATTTGGGCTCATGGTAGGTTATGGAATTTATAGTGGTGTCAGCAATATCGTGGAGTACGAGAAAAAGTACGATACAACCCATGATGAAAATTGGAGTATATTTTGGCGCACAATTTTCTTTCAACCCATGGCAGATGATGTACAACATCTTGCAGCAAGGAAAGACGTAGTGAATAGCCTAACTAAAGGAGTTTGGCAAGCTTTGAGAAATAGTCCTAACAGCGTTGTTGCTTATGGTATTGGTTTTGGAGAGGTGAGCGGTAATACCCTTCGTTCAGATTATGCAAAAATTCTGATGGATAAGGAAGACACTAATACCGAAGATCTTTCACGTGTTATACCTGATCGTATACCGGGTGCTAGCAGGATTTGTTTGCCAAAGATTACTGGGCAAGATTATGAAAAAGGTATTACAAATTCAGTTCAACCGCCTTTATACTACTGTGATAATGCAATGGTTATTAGTCACGATGGTAGAGTAGGTGTAAAGCAAAATGGCAAAACAATTGTCTATGATCTACAGAATGTAGATAATGGTGTCATTATTGGAAGCAACGAATGGAACAATAATTTTCTAATTTATCCAGGTGCAACAAGAATAACTGGTGGTAATAATGTAGTAAATAGGTTTATTGTAAATAACATTGGCTTTTCAGGTAAAATTATTGGTGGAGGTAACTCTGTTAATATAATTGATTTAAGTCAATTGAAAAATACAGTTGTAGGGGTGAATGTTAACTATCGTTTTGAACCTAGTGCTTCTGGACAATTAAAAGTAAAAATGAATGATCATTTATTGATTGATGATTATATCAATAATAGTAGTTTTAATTATCACTATGTTGGAAGGAAAAACAAAGTAGATAGGGTGTTATGTATGGGTTATTCCGAACACTTTGCAGAAATTGATGATCGTGAGGTTATCATAGATAGTGGTGGTGGTTCTAGTAATAATGCAAAAGACATAGTTGAAAATTGTAAAAAAGTAATTATTTCACCATATACTACAGTTGAAGGTAGAGAAAGCAATTATACTTTTTACGTAAAAACCGCAGGTTATAAAGGTAGAAGTTTACGCTCAGAAATTAATATAAAGGGGACGGGAACTATAGTTTTTTCGGAATTTGATTTATTAAGTGGTTGTGAACAAATTACTTATTCCACAGACAGTAATACTTTATCTTTAAAAATAAATTTTGGTCAAAACAATCAATTTACTCTTGATGTAAAAAATTATGTTGAGCAAAGCAGTAATAAACCTCGCTTTGCACTAATAGATAAAAATGGTAGTAATATTGTTCCTAAGATTGAAAGATCAGACTCATCAACTATAAAATTTACTTCATTTGAATTACATTCAGAACATTCCCTAGATAATTTTGACAATGTTGAAAGTCATTACAAGAAAATTCTAAACAATAACAAGGATTACAAAGTCTTTAGTGTTATCAGAGATAGAGTACAGAATCATGGTAATAGTGCAGTTCCAAATATGGTTTTTGGTTCTCAGGAAGATGATGTAATGAACTTCGATCAAGGTACTATATTTGCGAGAGGAGGAAAAGGAAGTGACGTGTATATTATTGCTGATGGTATAGGTAACAAAGAAATTCAGATTGATAATTATTCAGATGATGAAAAAGCGGATACGCTATTTATGCCAGAGGTTGAAAAAGATTTTTTAGTCCAACAATGTAACTTACATTTAAACTATAATAATACTAGCATTCAAGTAAAAAACTATCTTCAAGATCGTAATTATAGACATCTCGTAATTATGAATAAAAAAGGAGAAACATTTATTCCTTATGTACAGTCAATGTCGTGTTCTTCCTCAGAAAAAGGTAAATTAGTTCCTTTTTTACAGGCTACACAAACTCAGAATATGTTTTTGTTACCTAAGGACTTTCAAGGTGATAATGTAGTGATAGATTCTCATCTTGAAGGTATTAAAAAGTATAAAGATAAAGATGATCTCCTATTGATAAGAGAAAGCGAAGTCCCTTTTGTCATTAAAATAGAAGGGTTCTATACTGATCGAAGTAAATGGGAAAATATTTCTTATTCTCTATGGAATAATGATCATTTTTCTCCATCTCCTGGGTTATTAGAGAACGTTGATAATGTAACTGAGTATAAGGATAAACTTAGAAGTGACTATGAAAGAGTTGTAAAAGAATATATTGAAGACTTTAGTAACTCTACTAGTATCATTCAACACAATCAAAAATTAGAAAAAAATATTTCTACTTCTGTAGGACAAGATGAGGAACGCATAGGAGTAGTGGTACTAAAGAATATTACTCCGGATCAGGTTGAGGTTTCCAGTAATGGTACAGATTTAGTGTTTCGCGATAAGAGGTCTAATCGTACGATCAACGTAAAAAATTGGGATAATTCTGAGTCTTATAGAATTGCTACATTGGAATTTGATTTAGGTTTAGAACTGATAAAGATCCTGAGATTAAATAGGTTTAGTTTATCTGAGGTAAAAGAAATACAAAGTTTAATTGATAAAGCTTCAGAGAATTACCAGAGTAGAAATGAGTATACATCTAAAGTAGAAACTGACTTTAAATGTTTGGTATCAACTGCTGGTTTTGCAAATAAAAATTCAACATATCAATGTTTAGGCTTTTCTTCACTCCAAGATCAAGTTAACTTTGTAGAGGGTTTTTGTAGCTTAGAACAGTTATCTGAGTTTAGAGGTAATTTAAATAGTACGCAGATCTCAGCATTGTCAAGGACTTTACAAAATAATCTTTTATTAAGTGGCTATGATCGAGATGTAATAAACCAGTGCTCTGAATTAATGATGAATGAGGAGAATAATCAGCAAAGTAAAGTCTCTTCTATGGTTAAAAGTATAATAAAGATGGATCTAGAGAATAGCATGTTAAATAATTCTCCTTTGACCAGTAGCCTTACAAATGGGATTTGTAATCTTGACAAAAAGTTGTGTGGTGAAGCAATGAAAGAAGCTGTAAATGATGTGTATGAAAAAGTAGATACGAAAAAGATGTTAAGGTTTATACATGATTGTAGTAGTATCACACAGAGTGTTCAAGGTTATGTAGCTGTGTTTGATGCAATGCAAAAGAAAAGTGATCTTAATAACAATGCAGTGTTTAAGTTGGCCTATTATGTGAAGGAAATTATGGAGAAAGACAATTGCCGCAGTCTTCGTCCAGAAGAAAGATCTCATCTTGAAGAGCTAAAAAGCAAATTACCAGAATCAGTAAAGAATGTGGTGTTTTCGTCAAAAGTATGTATTAAAAATGTTAAGTTTAATGAATATCTATATGCTGTTGATTTTGAAAGCAATAGAGAACTTAAACTTAGTGCTGATGATACGAACAGAAGACAAGTGTTTACTTGGGGTCCAGGAACAAAGCCAACGGAACATGGTATCCAACAAGGTTTGTGGGAGATTGAGCCTGATGGTTACAATCTTTATATTAAAAATGTTGGATATCATAGCGAATATTTATACGCTGCTCTTGATTCTCTTAATTATGACGAAGCAAGAAGGAGAGTGTTTGCTTGGACTCCAAAAACGAAGGATTCACAATCTGTATGGAAGGTAGAACCTTATGGTGATAATGTTTATATAATGAATATTAAGCAAAATGAATATTTATATGCTACTGATTTTAAGCGTAGTGATGCTGATGGAAAGAGAAGATATGTGTTTACTTGGATTCCGCAAACGAAGGATTCACAATTTGTATGGAAGGTTGAAGATTGTGGATCTACTCGCAATGGGTGTGATATACAAGAAATAGATAGTAAAGCGAGTCTAGGCTCTGATCCCTTTAAAGCTATAGGGGTTAAGGACAAATTGAATAGTACTCAGATTTTGGAATTATCAAGAGGACTGCAAAACATTTCCTCACTAAGTGAGTATGATCAAAATGCAGTGGATCAGTACCTTAGGTTAAAGTTGGACAGTGGTCAGGAAGTAGTAAGTAAAATATCCTCTGTGGTTGAAAATATTAAAGAGCTTGTTTCTCCCTCAGAGAGTAAGTTAGACTTAGGTAGTTGTGCAAGAAATAGCGAAAAAGGCAATACTGATTCCTGTTCTGCCTTCATGAGAGATATACATAATGAACTTAATATAAATGAGAGAAAAAATATTAGTGTGGATGAAAAAGACGTAATTACTTCAGGCCATGCAAGACTTGATACTGAAAATTTCCCTATTCAAGAAAAAGTAATAAATGATGATACCAATGGAAAGAAAAGTTTGAAGAGAACATTAGATTTTCGTCAGTTAGTGAAGCAAGTAGATAAGGATTTGAGTATAAAACCAGTACCAATGGTTATTAAAGACAAAAATGATTTGTTAATTAAACTTTCTATATCAGCCACTGGTTTTCAGCAAGATGTAATAACAATCAGGCTGAAAGATGCACTTATAAATAAGTGGTATAAAAAATTACAAATTATTTTTGATAATGCACCGGTGAAAATAGATGATAATTTAGATTTAAAGTCTTCATTCTTTATTTCTGATGAGAAAATTATTGTAGTAAGACCTGAAGACATAGAAGAAAATAGTAAATTAATTATATCTAAAAAAGCAGGGCAGTATACCTACCTTCATGATAAATATGACTTGATAGTTACCAATGCCTTTAATGCTGGCATAGAAGCAAATGAGTTGTGTATTATGTATTTTAGAGATTTCTATAAAGAACCTAAAATGAAAACATTATCTATAAGATTTACTGACAAAGAAATATTATTAAGTAACGAAATAGATAAAATATATAATTCAGGTAGTATTGATAAATTAAATAATGTGAGTTCTATTATTAACTCACAAGAGGGTTCTATAACTTTAGAAGTCCCAGACAGTGGAGACATAAATGCTCGAGGTGAACTTGACAGAACATTGTTGCATCTTGCTTCCGAGGCGGGTGAATTTGATAAGGTTAAACTTCTTCTTGATAGAGGTGCTAATATTGAAGTTCAAGATAAATTTAGGTACACACCAATATTTCTTGCTACTCAATCAGGTAAATGGAGCGTGGTAGAACTTCTTCTTGATAGAGGAGCTAATATTGATGCTCAAGATGAGAAAGGTCAAACACTTTTACACTTTGCTGCGTCAGGGAATAATTTAGATATGGTTCAATTTCTTCTTAATAGAGGTGCTAATATTGAAGTTCAAGACAAGTTTGCTTGGACACCAATACTTTCTGCTGCTCAGTCAGGTAAATGGGATGTGGTAAAACTTCTTATTAGTAACGGTGCTAAATTTAATAATGAAATAACATATCAGGGAACACCTTTACATTTTGCTGTTCAAGAGGGTAATTTAGATATGGTCAGATTTCTTCTTGATGAAGGTGCTGATATTGAATCTCAAGACAAAGATAATAAAAAGCCTTTGCATCTTGCTGTTGATACGAACAGGTTGAGTGTAGTTAAACTCCTTCTTGATAGAGGCGCTAGTGTAAATGCTAAAGATGAGAATAATAAAACACCTTTAGACTTAGCTACTGAAGAAGATATGATAGAAATTTTGAAGAAAGCACAGTTGGATCAAGGATTGTTAATTAATGCAAGGAATGGTAATCTTGATAAAGTAAAAGATCTTATCGCTCAAGATGCTAATTTAGAGACTAAAGATAATAATGATAATACCCCTCTACATAATGCTTGTAATAATGATCACTTAAAAGTAGTAGAATATCTCATCGAAAAGGGAGCTAGTTTAAAGGCTAAAAATAAAGATGGTAAAACACCTTTAGACTTGGCTATCCAAAAAGGTCACACAGATATAGTACAAATGATAAAACAAATACAGTCAGACTTAAATGAAAAACTGTTATCTGCAGTAAAAAGTAGTGACCTTAATAAAGTTGAGGATCTTATTAGCCAAGGTGCTATCTTAGAGGTGAAAGATAGCAATGGCAACACTCTTTTACATTATGCTTCTCAGAATAATCATTTGGAAGTAGTAGAATATCTTATCAAAAAGGGAGCTAGCTTAAAAGCTAAAAATAAAGATGGTGAAACACCTTTAGAGTTGGCTGTTCAAAAGAATTACATAGGCATAATAGAATTTTTGAAAAAAACACAGTTAGATTTAGATGAAGAATTGTTAGCTACAGTAAAAGGTAACGATCTTAACAAGGTTAAGGCTCTTGTTAGCCAAGGTGCTAGTTTAGAAGCGAAAGATAATAGTGATAATACCCCTTTACATAACGCTTGTAATAATGGCCATGTAAAAGTAGTAGAATATCTGATCAAAGAGGGAGCTAGCTTAAAGGCTAAAAACAGAGATGGTGAAGCACCTTTACACGTAGCTGTTCAACATGATGGTACACTTGAAGTGATTGAGTTTATTTTGAACAGAGATCTTAGTGGTATTAATGATATAACTAATGACGGTAGAACGCCTTTACATTTAGCTATACAAGGAAATAAACCAAATACGGTTGAACTCCTCCTCAGGAAAGGTGCGAGTATTGCAGTTAAAGATAAAAATGGTAAAACACCTTTAGATTTGGCCAAACAAGAAGATTACACAAATACAATAGAAATGATAGAAGAAGTACAATCAGCTTTAGATGAGAAGCTATTGACTGCAGTACAGAATGACAATCTTGATAAAGTTAAGGATCTGACTAATCAGAATGCTAATGTTAATACTAGAGATAAGTACAGTTGGACACCACTACATTGGGCTACATTCAAAGGTTATTTAGAAGTTGCAGAGTTTTTGGTGAAGAAAGGTGCTGATGTTAATGCTGCAAGTGAAAATCTTTATGGTAGCAGGCCTATACATATCGCTGTTGAGAATAATAATGAAAACATTGTAGAGTTTCTTCTTAGCAAAGGAGTGGATGCTAATGATACTGACAAGCAAGGTTATACACCACTGCACTATGCTGCATGGAGAGGTCGTTCAGAGGTTGCTAGTCTTCTTTTTGATAAGGGAGCTAATGTCAATGCTGCAGACACCTCTACTGCTGGTAAAAAACCTATACATGTTGCTGCTGAAAATAATAGTAAAAGTGTTATAGAGTTTCTTCTCAGCAAGGGGGTAAACGTTGATGAAGCTGATAAAAATGGTTGGACACCTTTACACTATGCTGCTAAGTTTGATCAATTAGAGGTTGCAAAATTCTTGATAGAAAAAGGAGCTAATATCAATGCTGCAGATACTTCTACTATTGGTGAAAAACCTATACATGTTGCCGCTGAGAATAATAGTAAAAACATTATAGAGTTTCTTATTAGTAAGGGAGTGAGTGTTAATGATACTGACAAAGATGGCAGGACACCGCTGTACTGGGCTTCTTGGAATGGTCGTCTGGATGTAGTAGAGTATCTTATAGGTAAAGGAGCTGATATCAGTGCTAAAGATAAGGATGGTAGAAACCCGCTAGATGTGGCTAAAGGTCACCAATATGATAATGTTGTAGAGTATTTACAACAAGCAGAATTACGGCTAAATAAACAATTGTTGACTGCAGTACAAGATGGTGATTTTGAAAAAGTTAAAGATCTCGTCAGTCGAGGTACTAGTTTAGACACTAAATATAATGGTGGATGGACTCTTATGCATTATGCTGCTTATGAGGGTAAGTTAGATATAGTAAAATATCTTGTAGATAAATTGGTTATTTTGGAAATAAAATATAATGATGGTGAAACTCTTTCGTGCAACGCTTCTTTAGATAATCACTCAGATATTGTGGATAATTACTTAGATACAATGAAATGTCTTGTAGGCAAAGAAAGTAGTTTAGAAATCAAAGATGATAGTGGTAAAACTCCTCTACACTGTGCTGCTTTCAATGGTAAGCTGGATGTAGTAAAATATTTTGTAGATGAGGAGAAAATTGATGCTAGCATTACGGATAATAGTGGTTGGACACCTCTACATTGGGCTTCTGGGAATGGTCACTTAGATCTGGTAAAGTATCTTATAGGTAAAGGTGCTAATCTTGTTAATATTAAAGACAAAGATGGAAAAACACCTCTAGATATTGCTGATCAAAGAGGTTACACAGATATAGCAAAAATTTTAAAGCAAGCACAATCAGGCTTATATAAAAAATATAATGAGTTGTTGACTGCTGTACTGGAAAATAATCTTAATAAAGTTAAAGATCTTATAGGACAAGGTACTAGCTTAGAGACTAAAGATAGTTATGGTTGGACGTTATTACATTTTGCTTCTATTCATAATTACTCAGATATGGCAGAATACCTTATAAGTAAAGGTGTTGACGTTAATGCTAAAGATAAGTATGGTAAAACTTCTCTACACCTTACTTCATGGTTCAATCGCTTGGATGCAATGAAGTGCCTTATAAACAATGATGCTAACATTAATGCTAAAGATAACAATGGTAAAACACCTCTAGATGATGTTGGTTTTAATTCAGATGCAAGAAGAATTTTAATGCAGGCACACTTAGATAAAGAATTATTAACTACTGTAGAAGGTAGTTATCTTGGGAAAATTAAAGGTCTTATTGCTGAAGATGTTAGTGGAGGCAAAGGTAGTCATGGTACGTATTATTATGCTTGGAATGGTAATCTAGGCATGGTAAAATTTCTTGTTGAGAGAGATGTTGATGTAAACGCTACTGATAAATATGGGTGTACATTACTACATTGGGCTACATTGAAAGGTCATTTAGATGTTGCTAAGTTTCTTGCTAGTAAGGGAGCTAATGTTAATGCTGAGGATATTCTTGGCAGAAAGCCTATACATTTTGCTGTTATAAACGATCACAGGAATATTATAGAGTTTCTTCTCGATAAAGGGATAATAGTTAATAGTGCTGATAAACAAGGTCATACGCCACTGCACTGGGCTTCTTGGAGCGGTCATTTGGATATGGTGAAGTACCTGATAGATAAAGGGGCCAATATTAATGCTAAGTGCAAAGATAGTAAAACACCGCTAGATATTGCTAGAGATAAAGGACATAGCGATGTTGTGAAATATTTAGAGAAAATCAAGGAAGAAAGAAACAAAACTATTCAACGTAGACGTCGTCATCACCACGGAGATTACAATCGTCATCATAATCACTTGTCAAGTAAGCTTATAGATTCAAGTAATCAACCTGGAATAGCAGCAAGTAGTAGCACAAGACCATCTTCGTGGATAAATGATTTGTTTAGTTGGGTGAAAAGTTCTGTAGGTGGGTTTAGAGCTGTTTTACCTGAGGAAACATCAAGTACTACAAGTTCAATTTTACAAGTTGATGCGCCAATAGATGTAAATGGTACGATAATATTACTTGATGTGCTTGTTAGAAAGGTTACGGGTCAAAAATACATTTTTACATCAGATCAGAACGTATCATTACTGGAAGCGCAGGGCTATGCATTGAATATTACAGAGAAATTTGAGAAAGTAGTAGAACAAGCTGCATTAAAAAGTGGCATATCAATGCACCGGTTAAATATTGATTTTGTGGAAATACAGAAAGAAGTTACAGGAAAAATCATGAGTGGTAAATTTAATGAGATTTCAGGGGTTTTAAGCTCATATGTAGAGAAAGCATGTACTGGTAGAGAAGCTGGATATCCTGGTAAATTAAGTTCGAAAAAGTTTGACAAGTTTATGCTAGAATTTAATAGCAGGCTAAATGTTGTACTAGATCAATCAATACAACAGATATTACACAACGTAGATGGTACATTAGAAGTTGATGGTGCAAAAAAACGGCAAATGAGCTTAGAACCTCAAAGTTATTTAAGTAATGCTTCTATTCAAAGCCATTCAAAGGACAAAGTATCAACTTGTCTTTCTGAGATAGGAGTAACCAAGCTTGGAGGTAATCTCAATAGGTAGGTTATAGGTGGAGCTATAATATGCCAAGTAGTGGAAAATTTAAAGTGAGGGTAGCCAAAATAATTAGGGAAACCAGTAGCAAGTTTGATAGTCTTAATACTAAAATGGATGAAGTAGACATTAAATGCTAAGTGGTTAATGTGTTTTCCATATTGAACTTACAGTACGTAGCTTTGATATAGAAGTTTGGGTAACGTTATGATAGTAATTTATATAATTCTATGTGCAATCTTTATAGCCATTTTAGACAGCTCACTAGATTCTTGATTAGGGGATATTTCTAACTTAGAAAAGGTTTTTATAAATGTTAAAGTGAATAATTATGTTTTTTCCTTGAGTTGCAAAATTTCAGAATGAGAGAGACCGGTAATTTGAGCTATAATATCAATAGAGACACCGGCCTTGAGTGAGTTTTTTGCTACTTCAATTTTACCTTCAATTTTACCTTTTTGATGGCCGATTTGGATGCCTTCATGAAGTTTTTCTTCAAGACTAGATAAATAATCATCGGTACGTTTCTTAGCTTGATCGTAAGCAAGGCGTTCTTCTTTACTCCAATTATATTGGTTCAGCTCATCATAAGCCCTGCCAATAATTAAATCACTTCCTATTATTTTTTTTAGATCCTCTTCACTTGTTTCACCGGCGTGTTTAAAAAAATAACACCATTTCTCTACTATATTTTCTAATTGATCTTCTCTTTTTTTAAATTTAGGTAACTCTATAAAAGTAAAACTAAAGTCTCTGAGATCATGTTCAAAGGTCATCTTATCAAAAGTAACGTGATCAGACTTATAAGCCAGCTTATTAGGAAATAAGATGAAATCAGCAATAGCAATAAAGATAACGCCTTTAAGATCATGATACTGGTCACCTACATCAGCTTGACTTGAATAGGCCTTAGCGGCATAATATTGGGCACGTTTTTCAAAGCCAGTAGTTTTAGCGACTTGCATCTCAATTATTGTTTTTATTCCTGTAGAATCAACACAGAGAACATCAACAATGCTTTGCTTTTGAGAGGCGATGACAGGGTCTTGAATGGGACTGAGAAAGGAGACATCTTTAATCTTATTGTCATCGGTAAGACCTAGTATATCATTGAGAAAGTGAATAAGAATATCTTTATTTTTTTCGGTACCAAAGATACGGCGAAAAGCTATATCATTGCGAGCATCAAGAAACTTGGAAAGAGCCATGATAAGTTAACCTAGAAAGCATTAATAATTATACACAATTGTGAAGAAATATTCAACTAAAATTGAAACATAGAAGTTTTTGTATATCTTTATTTGGTAGTATTAACCTGTATAATATCTATTTCTGTATGTCAAACATCTCCATAAGGTACAAAATAGCACAAAAAGTAAGGAGCTGGAGGCTAAAGCGAGGATATACTCAAAAAGATTTAGCGGGAAAAATCGGTGTAACATATCAAATAGTACTACAATATGAAAAAGGAATACGTAAAATTTCGATTGAAAAGTTATATGCTATAGCAAAGGTGTTATCGGTTGATATTATAGACCTAATTCCTGTATCAAATGAGAAAGCCTGCTTTAAAAATGAGGAACTAAATCTAATAAGAAAATATAAAACGATTAATAATCAGGAGTTACGTAGAATGTTTTGTTTACTAACCAAATTTGTTCAAGTTAGTGAGAAAAATAGTAAAAAAACGGAGAGAATAAAAATTGCAAAAGGTCTGGTTAAAGCAGGAGTTTCTGTTGATACTGTTTCAAAAACAATTGGTCTGTCTGCTGATGAATGTGTTGAAGAAAAAACGGGTTCTATCTACTACCAAATAGGAAAAAAGATAAAGGAGTGGAGGGCAGTACGGAAGTATACTCAAAAGGATTTGGCTGAGAAAATGGTTACAACACGTGATGAAATAAGCAACTATGAGCAAGGACGTGTGGCCATTCCACTGGAAAAATTATATGCAATAGCAGAAACATTATCGATTAGTATTACAGATCTACTAATAGAGGAAGATGAAGGTAGTAGAGTGGAAAATGAGCTACCTGATTTGATTAAAGAATACAAAGAAATTGAGAGCCAAGAACTACGTAATGTACTAATAAAATCTATGTTTAAAAGCATACAAATTTGTGAGGAGAAAATTAGAGAAGAAGAAAGAATCAAAATTGCAAAGAACTTAGTTAAAAAAGGAATTTCTACCGATATTATTTTGCAAATAACAGGCCTCTCTTTAGGCGAAATTCAACAAGTTTAAAATAAAAAAATCACTATATATTAATATCTTCACCTATTCATGAAAAAATAAGTAAAAAAGATTGAAAAATTGATTTGACTTCACTCGGAAGCTATGGCTCTATGCCAATGCTGATAAAGCAGTAAATATTTAAAAAAAGTTTGTTGTTAGTGAAGGGTAAATTATATGAATAAAAGTAAAGAGGAAATAGAGTTCAGAATATTAGAAAGCAAAGGCAAAGCACTACTTGATCGTGAAATAATGGAAACATTTCTAAGTGCAGTACATGAAAGGCCACAAGCTCAAGAAATTGCTAAAAATCTGGTGAATACTTATACAGGAGTAGGAAGGATTTTAGGCCGAGAAATGGATGACCTGAAAGTTATAGAAGGAGTAACTGATTCTGCAGTAGCAATGATTATGTGTGTTAAGGAAACACTAGAAAGGGTGCTCAGAGAAAAGCTCAAGAGTGAGCCAGTAATGGACTTACAAGGTCTAGTAGAGTACTTGAACGTAAGTATAGGCCACTCAGAAAGGGAATGTGTAAAAATACTGTACTTGAATAACAGGCGCCAATTAATCGGAGAAGAACTCTATATTGGTGAAATGGAAAAAGCACCGGTGTACATAAAGGAAATTATAAGAAAAGCATTAATAAAGAATGCAACATTAGTAATAATGTCACACAACCATCCTGGGGGACGCTTAGAACCATCAGAAGAAGATCAAGAAGTAACGAAGAGCTTAGCAGCAGCATGTAGTACTGTAAGCGTTAGATTATTTGACCATATTATCATCACAAGTGGAGGCTATTTCAGCTTTCGAGAGAACGGATTGTTATAGTAGAAAGTATTTGCAAATCTACTCATTATAATTTATACTGAGTAATAGAATGTATAAACTAAGATTTATATACTTAAAAAGTATTTTTAATATGGGGGTTATATGACTAGTAAAGACAAGTTATTGAAGAAAATATTTGGTGCTCTTGAAGGCGTTGATATAAAGCAGTCTAAGTTTGTGAGCAAAATTAATAATCAGAAGGAGATAAAACCGGAAGATACAATGCCTTTCCCTAGCAGAAACGTTCACGAAAACAAAATCAACTATGGAAAAGGACTTGACTACATATATGGCACAAAACCTTTGAGTAATCAAGCAGATTATCCAGAAGGGTTGAATCCATTTGCTTCAGCTTTGCAAAAAATAAAGCCAAGTGCAGAAAAGTTGAGCTGGCTTAAAAGTGCTGTGGTAAGAGCAAAAAGTCCAAATGAACTGCACAAGGTTGTAGACGAAGCACTAGCTGCTGGAGCAAGGCTAAATGCATGTAATGATGGGGAATGGAGTTTCGCAGAGTATGTAGTATTAGGTACACATTTTCATAAATTTGATAAGGTTGATCGTAAAAAGGTAATACGTAAATTAATGTTAAGCGGTGCAGAGTTTCATGATACTCTACTACAGAATAAACTGATAGGTGAAATCTATAATGAGCTACAACCAGAAGTTCAGCCACAGATAGATGAGAGACTAGAAGAACTAGAGAAAGCTGGCGAAAGTGCTGTGCAAGAAGGAGAATTAATAGATATCGAGATAGACAATACAACATCATATATAGAATTTTCTGAAGATAGCAAGGTAGAGGTAGCCAAAATACTGGAAGCAAACAGAAAGTTAGGAAGTAATATCTTAAAAATTGGTAATGATGCAGTTGAAGTTAAAAGTGAGAAGGGAGGTATAAGAAACTATACCGATATTTCAGATGGCAGCTCTATCATGTTAGAATTTCCTACAAGCATTGGTAAGCTAAATATTATATTGTACCACGATGTAAAAAAATATGATCAAGTACAAGTCAGAGTAGAAAACAAGGAAATGTGGGCTGAACTACAACAAAGAGGAGAAGAAATAGGAAAAAATTGTCTTTTTGCTGGAGTAAAACTTAAAGAAGCAGTAGAAAAGGGAAGTTTTATGAGGTGTGGCATATGGAATAGCAAGCAGCTTATGAAGGAGGTTGATAGCCCAAGTGAAAAATTGTTTTCATGGGCAGACAAAGTACGTGAAAATAGTAAAGAAACTTGTAGGGCACTTTAATTCATCAATTTAAAGGTTCCAGAGTCTGGCTATTATATCTGGAGCCTTTGAGTTATAATAGAAAATATTATATGCAAGGTTCTTTTTGTGGAAAAAAGTCTAGATTATAAAGTGGGAGAAAAATTAAAAAGCTGGAGGTTAGAGCGAGGGTACACTCAGAAAGATTTAGCAGAGAAAATTGGTGTAAAATACTGGGTGATATTGCAATATGAGAAAGGGAATCGTAGAGTTCCAATTGAAAGGTTATATGCTATAACTGAGGCACTATCAATCAGTATTACTGATCTTATTCCTGTATCAAAAAGCTGTCTTGAAGATGAGGGAGAGGAAATATTAAATCTAGTAAGAGAATATAAAAAGATTAACGATCATGAGTTACGTAGGATGTTTTGTTTATTAACCAAATTTGTTCAAGTTAGTGAGAAAAGTAGTAAAAAAGCAGAGAAAATAAAGATTGCAAAAGGTTTGGTCAAAGCAGGAATTTCTGTTGACGTTGTTTCGAAAACAATTGGTCTCTCTGCTGATGAATGTGTTGAAGAAAAAACAGGTTCTATCTACTACCAAATAGGCAAAAAGATAAAGGAATGGAGACTAGTGAGAGAGTATACTCAAAAGGACTTAGCAGAGAGAATGAGCACAACACGTGACGAAATAAGCAACTATGAACAAGGACGCGTAGCTACTCCACTGGGAAAATTATATGAGATAGCAGAAACATTATCGATTAGTATTACAGATCTACTAACAGAGGAAGATGAAGGTAGTAGAGTAGAAAATGAGCTACCTGATTTGATTAAAGAATACAAAGAAATTGAGAGCCAAGAACTACGTAATGCACTAATAAAATCTTTGTTTGAAGGTTGTGAAGAAAAAGTGAGGAAAGCGGAAAGAATCAAAGTTGCAAGAGATCTAGTAAAAGGGGGAATTTCTATTGATATTATTTTGCAAGCGGTAGGTTTACCTGTTGATATAGTTTTAGATGGGTAGCTCATGAAAAAATTATAGCAATAAAGTTTTTTTCTTAAATGGAGGTATATGTGTTTGTTTCTGCAAGCAATGTTAGTTATGGAATAGGGCAAAAAATAGAAAATAGTAGGTTAATGCGAGGTCATACTCAAATAGGATTAGCAAGTGAAATAGGTTTAACATACCAAAAAGTAAACAGTTATGAAAATGGATATAGCCCTATTCCAATTGAAGTACTATATGTAATAGCAAGAGTATTATCAGTTGATGTTGTAGATTTATTACCTGAATCAGTAATAGTAAGGGAAGACAGCTATGAAGACGAGGAAATACTCTATCTAACAAAAATATACGAGAATCAAAAGTTAGGCAAAATAGTACCTTCATTAGTCAGGTTTGTTCATATTAGCGAAAAAATTAATCAAGAAGAGGCAAGATTAGAGGTAGCAAAAAATCTAGTTAAAGAAGGAGTTTCTACTGATGTTATTTCCCAGGCAACGGGTTTATCTATTTACGAGTATGATAATACAGAGAGAGAAGTCTGCACTGATTCTATATACTACAGAGTAGGGCAAAGAATAAGAGAATGGAGATTGATAAAAAGGTATACTCAGAAAGATTTAGCAAACAAAGTTGGTTTAACACTCAAGGAAATACACGAGTATGAAATAGGATACACTGCCATATCATTTGATAAATTATATCAAATAGCAGAAGGATTATCAGTGAATATTAAAGTTCTGCTACCTAAAATAAATGAAGATAGTGAACTACTTAATTTACTAAGAAAAACTGAAGAGCAAGAATTAGTGAAGAAATTTTTATCTAGGGATATGAAGAATAGCAAAGAGAAAGTAAAAAAAACAGAAAAGATCAAGGTTGCGAAAAATCTAGCAAAGGCAGGTGTTGCTATTGATATTATTGTGCGAGCAAGTGGCTTAACTGCTGATGAGTGTGAAAATTGAATTGTGTTTAAGATATAAGTAAAAATAGTTAACATATTATCCACTCTAAACCTTTGTTTAGCTCTGCAGAACTTGACGTATCAAGATATAACATCACAGAATTTTTCTATCACTTTCTGATTGTCCTCTATCATTGCC
>NZ_JAIZNT010000011.1:0-37169 GCF_020405475.1 Wolbachia endosymbiont of Tribolium confusum
ACCAGAGAATAGTGAAATGATTAACAGTTTAGTATTTCAAGATGGAACAAAGTTATTGTATGACAAAGAGAGCAAGAATCTTGAAATTTCTGTAGTGGATAAATTAAATTTCAAAGTAGGAAAATCAGAGATAGAAATGACAAAAAGTGGAATCAAACTGAAAGCAGAAAGGATCGACTTAAATTGAACAAAGGAATAGTGAGGTTAGGAGACTGCTGTGGAGAAGCTATACCACATTTCTGCATTAGCGGCAGTAACAATGTTTTTGTAAATGGTAAGCCAGTTTGCCGAAAAGGAGATAATTTTACAGAAGGTAGAGTATTAATTGAAGGATCAAAAAAAGTGTTTGCAAATGGCTATAGTATAGGAAGAGTTGGAGATTCAATATCTTGTGGTTCTAAAGTAATAAGTGGTAGTAGTAATGTTTTTTCAGGATAAAAATAAACCATCTGCTATACTTACCAAAAGTAAAGTTATGAATATGGATATAACTACTAGCCTATTAGGAGACATTAGTAATTTAATAGATAGAGCAAAGAATCATCTTTCTGTTCAATTCAATTCTACTCTAGTATTGTTGAACTGGGAAATTGGCTCCAGAATTGATCAAGATATTCTAAAGCACAAACGTGCAGATTATGGGAAGCAAATCATCTCCCAACTTGCAAAAGAACTTCAGATTAAATATGGACGTGGTTTTGATAGAGCGTCATTATTTCGTATGGTGCAATTTTCTAAATTCTTTTCTGATCAAGAAATTGTCGCGACACTGTCACAACAATTGAGTTGGTCACATTTTGTAGAAATTATTGCAATTTCTGATGAGCTGAAACGTAATTATTATATAGAAATGTGTCGTATTGAAAGGTGGAGTGTTAGAGCACTACGTAGTAAAATCGATACTATGTTGTATGAACGTACAGCGCTAGCAAAAAAACCTGAAGAGTTTATAAGAAGGAGTATAAAAAATTTACGTGAAGAAAATATGTTAGCAACAGAATTCATTTTTCATGACCCATACTTCCTTAGCTTCATGGAATTGCCATCAAGTTATAGTGAGACTGATCTAGAAAATACAATCTTGGATGAATTGACAAAATTTTTACAAGAGTTTGGGAGTGATTTTTGTTTTGTAACACGTCAAAAAAGGATGAGTACTAAAACAACTGACAGGTATTTGGACCTGCTATTTTTTCACAGAGGATTAAAACGTCTTATAGCAATAGAACTAAAAATAGGTCGCTTTGAACCAGCTTATAAAGGACAGATGGAATGGTATTTAAATTGGTTAGATAAAAATGAACGAAAAGCAGGTGAAGAAAAACCGTTAGGGATTATTTTATGTGCTGATAAGGATCAAGAGGATATAGAATATCTTGAACTCGAAGGCTCTAATATTCATGTTGCACAGTATTTAACACAGCTTCCTTCTAAAGAAATTCTTGAAAAGAAGTTGAGAAAGGCTATTTCTATAGCACGTGAAAAACATGCAAGTATTAAGTCAGAGCCATGAAAAATATATGAGAGATACCGTCTTGCGAGTCAACAAAAAATTGCATCATAAAATCAAATGTTGATTTTAAAGTACTAAACCTTCAGTCAGCTTCCTAGTCCTATAGTTGTTGATATGATCTGGATCAAAAGCCTTTCTTGAACTTAAAACACCAAAAACTATATGGAGTAACTGGGAGTGTTAAATAAACTGTGTCAAACCAAGAAATAAAAATATAATTGATATAAAAAAATGGAGGTTTGACATGAGTCAAGTAAACAGAACTACCGGTTTGGTAGACTATAAAGAACTGGAAGCAAATATTCTATCATCGATAAGAGAAGGAAGGCCGCTGACGGGAAGAGATGGAGCATTAACACCGTTTATAAAAAGGTTGCTAGAGGCAAGTCTGGAAGGTGAAATAGAAAGCCACATGTCAGCTAAAAGTGAAGAAAATAACCGAAGAAATGGGAGAAACGCAAAAACTTTACGCACGAGTGGAGGCTCATTTGAGTTGTTAACACCTAGAGACAGGGAAGGAAGCTTTGAACCCCAAATAGTTAGAAAAAGACAAACAAGCCTACATCCAGAACTTGAAGCAAAGGTCTTAAGCACATTTGCCAGTGGCATGGGATACAGAGATATAGCGTCACATATTGAGGAAATTTACGATCACAAAATATCGGCGGCAGAGATATCAAGTATTACTGACAAACTGCTACCAGTAATCAACGAATGGCGTAGTCGTCCGCTGCAGTCTGTATATCCGATAGTTTTCATGGACGGAATATTTTTTAAAGTCAAGGAGGACGGGCATTGTGTAAGTAAATGTATGTATAATATATTAGGTATAGATCAAAATGGCAGAAAAGAAGTATTAGGTTTTTATTTAGCTGAAAGTGAAGGAGCTAACTTCTGGTTGGGAGTACTAAATGATCTCAAAGAGAGAGGAGTGGAAGATATTCTAATTGCATGTGTAGATGGGCTAAAAAGCTTTCCTGCAGCAATAAACGGTGTGTTCCCTAATGCAGAAGTGCAGATGTGTATAGTGCATCAGATACGTAACTCACTGAAGTATGTAGCTAGTAAAGATGCAAAGAGTTTTTTGAGTGATTTAAAGAAGGTATATCAAGCTTCAAGTAAGGAAATTGCCGAGAATTATCTGTTGGAATTAGATGAAAAATGGGGCACAAAGTACCCTATGGTTATAAAATCTTGGCAGAATAATTGGGAAAACCTATCTGGTTATTTTAAGTATTCCGATCCAGTTAGGAGGATAATCTATACTACTAATCCCATAGAGGGGCTACATAGGCAAATTAGGAAATTCACCAAAACCAAGGGCTCATTTACCAACACAAACGCCTTGTACAAACAGGTATATTGTGCTATAAAAAAAGTAGAGCAAAAATGGGTAATGGCTTTGCCTAATTGGGCATTAACTATATCTCAGCTCGATATTTTCTTTCCCAACAGATTGAAAATTCAGTTGAGCTAAAAATGTGGTTTGACACAGTTTATTTAACACTCCCTAAGCATCAAAAATCTCGCTGTTGCAGTAGCCTTCAGGAAGCTTTAACTTTTCCTTCATTCAGTGCTCCAATCATGCTTACCCTCTTTCTTTTAAACCCTGGGCAAATAACCTCTTTGAGACTACCCATATTCATAAAATTCATTGTCCTCCATTCCAGACTCATCTATGTATATCAAGTTTTCTTTATTTATTTCTTCTACTTTTTTTATGAACTCTTTGCGTTTCTCTTTATCTCTTTCTCGATAAAGAAAAGTTTTTTTATATGTATAGTTTACTTTGCTAAGGTAGTTATATACTGTGTTTCTACACATATTACCAAATTCTTCAATTATCTTTTCAATTCTAATATCCTGATTTCCATCCAGAAATTTGATAAATCTATCCATATCTTTAATCTTATGGCCATATCCTTTGTGATAACCTGAATATGGTTTCTGTTTCTTCTTTCCTTTTCCTCCACAAATATATTGGTTTTATGCTCACTTTGAATATTTGACTGATTTTTTTTATCGTCATTGTTTTTTATCGACTCCTTTGAGAACACGTTCTTTCAGATCCTCACTATATGGACTTGGCATCTTCTTCTTTTTCATTACTTATTATACCATTCTAACCAATTTTGCCATATAGCTAAACCTTTCTTGGGTTAGCTATAGATGATAAAATATTTGATTCTAGTTCTTTATAGTCTACTAATCTGGTAGTTCTATTTGCTTGACTCATTTCAAACCTCCATTTTTTATATCAATTTATTACTTTTCTTTTCGGCTTGACACACTTTTTTGAACGTTCCCCACTTTTTCTATCACCTTTTCAAATCCTTCTACAGTTAAGCCTGTTATATTACGAAAATTTCTTGGGTGTTTCTTTATATTGTAGTAACTAAAGCTCATTTTTTTACCCTACTCTATCTGCTTATTCCTCCTCTACCTCTCTCCCATCATTTTATCATTACCTTTTGCAGCAGGTCTATTGATGCACGAGTCTGGAATCTAGGAATTCTGATTATATATTAAGTTAGTAAGTATAAAAGTTATGTAAAAATACAACGTTTTTAGTGAGATTACGGAAAGCCAGCGTCACACGCTGGAATGACATCTTTCTTGGTGGACTCAAATCATAATGTTTGTACGGTTGTGGACTTATAACTAAAGCAATCTAGAAAATTAATGATATTTTATTCCCCGGCGAACGCTCTATTTTATTTTCCGTCTCTAGTTCCAAAAGAGCCATTAGAGCTATGTTGGTAGAAAGTCCACTTGCTAATATAAGTTCATCTATATCAACAGGTACAGAGTTAATATGATCAACTATAATAGATTTTGCCTGATGTAATTTTCCTTGTTTTTGGTCAGCAACGGTATCAAATAGACTTTTTTGCTGAGGAGGTAAACTAAATCTCACGCTCTCTATTATGTCATCAGCAGATTCAACAAGTTTAGCGCCGTTTTTAATTAAATAATTACTACCACTACAGCGTGAATCTAAAGGGAAACCAGAAACTGCAAATACCTCTCTCCCCTGATTCAAAGCAAAATCTGCTGTGATGAGAGAACCAGACTTTTTTGATGCTTCAATTACCACAACACCGAGTGACAGACCAGATATAATTCGATTCCTTTGAGGAAAATACTGAGGCTTTGGTTTAGTAGCAAATGGAAGCTCAGTAATTACTAATCCGCCATTTTCAGTGATTCTTTTGTATAAATCAAGATTTTCTCTTGGGTATACTACGTCAATTCCGCTTGCTGTGACAGCAATGGTTGGGTGATTTTTGTATATTACACTGTTTGCTGCAGTATCGATCCCTCTTGCAAGTCCAGAAACGATAATAAAACCGGCTTCACTTAAATCGAGTGCCAACTTATTGGCAAAATTTCTTCCATTGATTGAAGAATTACGTCCACCGATTATTGCAATTATCTCACGGCTTAACAATGATATATCACCAAGTGTAGTTATTACAGGAGGACAACCAGAGATATTCCTTAAAATGTCAGGGTAATCTGGATCACATGCTGGTATTATTTTGGCTCCAATTTTTTCTGCATTCTTAATTTCTTCTTGTACATTTTTAATTCCATAATCCTTGTTAGCCAATTCATTAAGATACTTAAGCACTTCATCTAGTGAGCCACATGCTCTTAGTATACTAAAAAACTTTACTGGCCCCACAGTTCTAGCCAAGCTTAGCCATATTTCTAATTCTTCGTTATTTAATTTATTTATCTTCATAAAAGGCTTGAATTTCTTATCAGTTTAGTGTACCCAAGATAATGCAAATATACAGTATTTTATGACGCATTTTGTTACAGATAAATGCATAAAATGTAAATATACGGACTGTGTAGAAGTATGTCCCGTTGACTGCTTTTATGAAGGTAAAAATATGCTCGTGATTAACCCAGATGAGTGTATTGATTGTGGAGTATGTATACCTGAGTGTCCAGTGGATGCGATTGTAACTGATGATTCCATAAAAGATATTTTAGAACTAGATGAAAAGTTATTGAACAGCGAACAAAAAACCTTCAAATCATTTTACAACATAAATGTAGAATATTCGCAAAAGTGGCCAAACATTACAGCTAAAAAGCAACCCCTAGATACAGCAGAAGAGTATAAAGAAAAGAAGGATAAAACAGCTTATTTTGACGAAAATTTAGGATAATATTAACAAAAAAAAGATCAGACTTCTTGCATAACCATATGAAAAACTACCAACTCACTCTTCTTTGTCATTCTAGTACGTAACGCAAAATCGTACGAACATTGTAATTTGAGTCCACCAAGAAAGATGTCATCCCAGTGTCAAGCACTGGGACCCAGTTAAATTTACGAGCATAAAATTAGCTGCTTTATGTTAAAATATAACGTTTCTGACAATGATGGAAACCAATGTCAGCTACTTTTATGACACCACTTACCACCTGCAAATTGCAATATCTGTACATAGTATAGAATTTTTCAAAACGTTTTTTTATTGAAGGTAAAAGTATCTTTTATATATGATATATAGCAAAGTATAGAATGCTTATGGTTCCAGCTATAGCAATTTTAAGTGGTGGATTTTCTTGCGAAAGAGAAATATCACTTATGAGCGGAAAAGCAGTAAAGAAAGCGCTTGATAGCCTTTTATATAATGCAATAGAAATAGATGTTGATAGTAACATTGCTCAAAAGCTTAAAAAAACTAATCCCGCTCTTGCTTTTATTGCTCTACATGGGCCTTATGGTGAAGATGGCTGTATTCAAGGTTTATTGGAAATCTTAGGTATAAAATATACACACTCAGGAGTTATGGCTTCTGCTGTTGCGATGAACAAGGCAATGTCAAAACATATATTTCAGTCTCTTAATATCGACACTCCAAAAGGTTATGTAATTAGTCGAGAAGATATGCTAAAAAATAATATTAAAATTGATTATCCATACGTCTTAAAACCGATTAACGAAGGCTCAAGCATTGGAGTACACATGATTTTCTCGCATGAGGATTACTTAGAGCTGAAAAATAACAATTCTACTATAATGGAAAAGATGATCGTAGAAGAGTATATACCTGGTATAGAGTTACATACTGCTGTGTTGCTGAACGAAGCAATTGGCACTATGGAAATACGACCAAAAAATAAATTCTATGATTATGAAGCAAAGTATACAGATGGATTTGCAGAACATATATTTCCTGCTGAAATTCCTGACAATATATATAAAATGACCTTGGAACACGCACTAAAAGTTCATCAATTTTTAGGATGCAAAACTGTTTCCCGCTCAGATTTCCGTTATAATCCCAAAAATAACACTTTAAAAATGCTTGAGATTAATACACATCCTGGCTTTACTGAATTATCGTTAGTACCAGAAATTGCAAAATTGACAAAAGGAATTGATTTTAACGAATTAATTAAAATTATTGTCAAAGACAGTTTACACCACAAGAATATTAGAGATCAAGCCGATGTTGAACAATGTTACTAGAAGCCAAAGGAGTTTTTTGCGCAAGTGTGCTTTCATGATTATAACTGCACTTTTCCTTACACTAATACTTTATAGTTCACTTGATAAAATAACAAATCGATTCAATTACTACTTTACTTGGTGTAACGATCGCTTATCGAGCTTATTAATTAGCAATGGATTTTCAATCGACAAAGTAACCGTTACTGGAAACAAATTTACAAATGAACAGGACATTCTAAGTTTAGTAGATAGAACACAACCTATCATGTATGTATCACTCTCAAAACTAACAGATAATATACAATCTGTAAGCGAATGGATAAAACATGTAAGAATTTATAGGATTTTACCCAACACCTTACGCATTGATGTAAATGAACACAAACCTTTTGCTCTTTGGAAAGATGATAACAGAACTTCAGTAATTGACTCTGAAGGTAAAGTAATCGTAGATGATTACCAGATAGATAACCTCGTTATAATCAAAGGACAAAATTCGTTATCAAGCCTAAAATTCATTAAATATATACTAGAGAGGAAAACTCAATTAAGTGATCATATTTCTTCTTGTGTTTATGTAGGCAATAGAAGATGGAATATCATACTCGATGACAGTGCCACAGTAAAATTGCCTGAAGATAATCCTTATAGCGCATGGGATTATTTAAGCCACTTGCAAAATACAACCGACTTTACTTTTAGCAATTGGAGGATAATTGATATGCGTGTTGCTGATAAGATCTTTGTGAAGAAGTGATCTGCTCGGTGCTCCTTTTCATGTCATGCAAGTAGCCCTTTCTCTGTCATCCGAGTAGCTTAAAACTGGAATCCAGATTGCAAGTAATCAATTAGGTTGGGTGAGTATGGGTTTTGCATTATAGAAGGAAGCATTAACTGTACTAAATAACACTTAATCTGACACTTTAAAAAAGTAAGTTATAAAATAATAAGAACAAGGAGTGTTAGAAATGAATACAATGCAAACGAAAATATTAAAACCAAAACTAGGTTTATTAGAGCTAGCAAAACAGCTCGGGAATGTATCTCAAGCGTGCAAGGTAATGGGATATTCAAGACGTTTTATAGATTCAAGGAGTTATACGAAAATGGAGGAGAAGAGGCGTTACATGAAATCAGCAAGAAAAAACCGCTATTTGCAAACAGAGTTTCCGAAGATATAGAAAGAGCAGTAGTAAATATTGCAACAGAATTTCCAGCATATGGACAGCAAAGAGCTGCAAATGAGCTGAGAAAAAGAGGTATCCGAAGGTGGTTGTATGGCTAAGAAATGACATTGAAACGTTCAAAAAAAGACTTAAAGCCCTTGAAGCAAAGGTTGCACAAGATGGCATAATTTTAACTGAAGAGCAACTTGCAGCTTTAGGGAAAGTGAAAGAACAAAGATGGTGAAATTGAAACAGAGCATCCTGGTTATTTGGGTTCTCAAGACACTTATTATGTAGGCAATATAAAAGGTATAGGAAGGATCTACCAGCAAACTTTCATTGATACCTATTCAAGGGTTGCTATGGCAAACAGACAAAACTGCAATCACTGCTGCAGATCTTCTTAATGATAGAGTCATACCATTCTTTGATGGACAAAATGTGCCATTATCCCGCATTTTGACTGATAGGGGTACAGAATACTGTGGCAAACCAGAGAATCATGCTTATCAGCTTTACTTGGGAATTGAAAACATTGATCATTCAAGAACTAAAGCCAATTCTCCACAAACTAATGGCATATGCGAGAGGTTTCATAAAACTATGCAAGATGAGTGTTACAATATTATCTTTAGAAAGAAAATCTACAGTTCTTTGGAAGATCGGGAGTGTTAAATAAACTGTGTCAAACCACATTTTTAGCTCAACTGAATTTTCAATCTGTTGGGAAAGAAAATATCGAGCTGAGATATAGTTAATGCCCAATTAGGCAAAGCCATTACCCATTTTTGCTCTACTTTTTTTATAGCACAATATACCTGTTTGTACAAGGCGTTTGTGTTGGTAAATGAGCCCTTGGTTTTGGTGAATTTCCTAATTTGCCTATGTAGCCCCTCTATGGGATTAGTAGTATAGATTATCCTCCTAACTGGATCGGAATACTTAAAATAACCAGATAGGTTTTCCCAATTATTCTGCCAAGATTTTATAACCATAGGGTACTTTGTGCCCCATTTTTCATCTAATTCCAACAGATAATTCTCGGCAATTTCCTTACTTGAAGCTTGATATACCTTCTTTAAATCACTCAAAAAACTCTTTGCATCTTTACTAGCTACATACTTCAGTGAGTTACGTATCTGATGCACTATACACATCTGCACTTCTGCATTAGGGAACACACCGTTTATTGCTGCAGGAAAGCTTTTTAGCCCATCTACACATGCAATTAGAATATCTTCCACTCCTCTCTCTTTGAGATCATTTAGTACTCCCAACCAGAAGTTAGCTCCTTCACTTTCAGCTAAATAAAAACCTAATACTTCTTTTCTGCCATTTTGATCTATACCTAATATATTATACATACATTTACTTACACAATGCCCGTCCTCCTTGACTTTAAAAAATATTCCGTCCATGAAAACTATCGGATATACAGACTGCAGCGGACGACTACGCCATTCGTTGATTACTGGTAGCAGTTTGTCAGTAATACTTGATATCTCTGCCGCCGATATTTTGTGATCGTAAATTTCCTCAATATGTGACGCTATATCTCTGTATCCCATGCCACTGGCAAATGTGCTTAAGACCTTTGCTTCAAGTTCTGGATGTAGGCTTGTTTGTCTTTTTCTAACTATTTGGGGTTCAAAGCTTCCTTCCCTGTCTCTAGGTGTTAACAACTCAAATGAGCCTCCACTCGTGCGTAAAGTTTTTGCGTTTCTCCCATTTCTTCGGTTATTTTCTTCACTTTTAGCTGACATGTGGCTTTCTATTTCACCTTCCAGACTTGCCTCTAGCAACCTTTTTATAAACGGTGTTAATGCTCCATCTCTTCCCGTCAGCGGCCTTCCTTCTCTTATCGATGATAGAATATTTGCTTCCAGTTCTTTATAGTCTACCAAACCGGTAGTTCTGTTTACTTGACTCATGTCAAACCTCCATTTTTTTATATCAATTATATTTTTATTTCTTGGTTTGACACAGTTTATTTAACACTCCCACTGGTTTCACATGCGTCTGAACAGACACCATTTTACAGCATTTTAAATTTGTCCTGTGAAATGTTTGTACAGTTGCAATAAAAATTACTTGACAAATTTTGACAGCTTTGTTACTTTGGTAGTGAAGGTATTCTAGAGCTCGAAATCTATCTTCGTCTGCAGACTTTTCAACTTCATTAATTTATAATCTCTAGTTAAGGTATATTGTACTTATGTATAGATAACTTCTATTATAGCTATATACATTTTTCTGAGTTTTTTTGTATTACTTAGGAGGATCATCATGTTTAAAATCATGGATTACGCATATCATTGACATAAATGTCTTTAAAAGGACAGATGGTACCTACGTCCTCTTTATATAGATTATGTATTTGTTCAGATACGACTAAATTGTGTCTAGTGTAGAAAAAATTAGACAAATTCAGCCTTACATAGAACCAAATTCAACGGAAGTAGAATTATCCTCATTTCCATAATAGTAAGGATTTGCTTCTTGCGTATTATTAACAGCAGTTTTTAATAGTACTTCCTTATCACTATCCCATGCAACTTTCTCCATAATTGCAGTATAATCTTTACACTTTTGATCATTTTCACAGTCCTTGATTTTACCATTAAGCTTTAGATAAGGCTTTAATGAATTATAGTGTACTTGAGTGTTATTACCCTCTTTATCTATCATTTGCCCTAAAGTATTAACAAGTATCAATGGTGCAACTTGTTTCGCTTTTATAATACTTGCTTCATTGGAGTTTTTAATGAGATCAGGACATGATTTTCTAGAAAAAAAATTCTTGTTGTATTCTTTAGTATTGTAGTAATTGTTAGAGTAGCAGAAACTCTTAACCTTCTCCTCTTGACACGCTAACTCTTGTGGACTATTAGTGCATTTAACACATTTTGTATTACTAAAATTAGGTATTGAATCAAGAACTTCTGTAAAGGCAAATTTAAAATTTGCTGCACCATAACTACCCTCTGCTCCCTTTTCTATATATGGTATAATTTTAGAATTACTGTACATCTCAGGATACAATTTCTTTAATAAGTCAGATGTATTAAAACCTTGATAACCTATCTTATTATTCGATTTATACAAAGTAGCCTTAGGCCCACAAATCTCTGGCAGGCTACGATCTGGTGTTATTTCTTGAGATGTAATTTCTCCACTTTCATTCCCTCCTTCATTGGTAACATGTTTGCCTCTATCATTTTCATCCTCTCCCCTAATACTAGGTTTATCTTTATCAGTGCGATCGTCCTCATTGGTAACATGTTTGCCTCTATCATTTTCATCCTCCCCCCTAATACTAGGTTTATCTGTACCGATTCTTTTCTCATTTTTACATTCTTCAGCTGCTTTTTTATACCACTCAGTCTCTGCTTTTGCCATGTTAATTTTACACTTTAAAAGTTCTTCTTTTACTCCTTCGATCTTACTCTGCATCACTTCTTCTTTCTCCTGTTCAATTTTGTACCTCAAAACTTCCTCTTTTGCTAGCTTAGCTTCTAATTTTGCTTGTTCAGCTTCTGCTTTAATAGCATCACATTTTTCCTGATTAATTGCCTGTCCACCGTTTTCTTTCATCTTCTCAGCATTTTTTTTACACTGTATTAACTCATTTTTTGTTGCCTCAGCTTCATTCTTAGTTTGTTCTACCTTCCCTTTCTCTTCTTGAACCTGTAATTTTAACTCATCAACTTCTGCCTTTGCTGCTTTAGCTTCATTCTTAGCTTGTTCTACCTTCCCTTTCTCTTCTTGAACCTATAATTTTAACTCATCAACTTCTGCCTTTGCTGCTTTAGCTTCATTCTTAGCTTGTTCTACCTTCCCTTTCTCTTCTTGAACCTGTGACTTTAATTCACTAGTTTCTGCTTCTAATTGTGTAATTTTTCTTTGTGATTCCACAGCATCTTTTTTACACTGTATTAACTTATCTTTTGCCTTCTTAGTTTCATCTCTACAGTCACGAAGTAAATCTTCTTCTGATTTATCATCCTCTTCTCCCGCAACCTGATCTTCTAGATTTTCGACTTGCTCACCCTCTTCACCATAAAAAAGTTTGTTGGCATATAAATTACTATTATTAACTTGATCGCTATAGATATTGTTTGACATTGTGACCTCCTATATAGTCAAAACTGGAATTAAATTAGAGTATAAAAGCTAAGCATTCAACATGAGTAAAAGAAACCACAGTTCAGGAAATCTCAGGTTAACTCAGAAATTATTATAAGCCAAAATGATTAAAATTTTATAACTTCTATTGTAGATCTAGCATGATAACCAACAATTATTCAATTTCCACCTTACTCACCAGCTTGACACAGTCCATCTTTATTCATTAGAGAACCGTGATTCCTCTACTCTCCAACGATTAATCACTTGTCAGTTTTGAGTGTAGTAGTTGATAGCCTGTACGTAAATACGTTGCTTTTGTCCTTTAGAAATTTTTAGTCTACTATCTTTATCCAGAAAAAAATTGTAAAATTTCTATAGTTATGGTATAATTGTAAATACCGCTTGCCAATAAGCTAAGTATAAAAATGCCGTTCGGACAAATCACTACATATAGCACGATATTGCTTGCTATAATTGCAGTATTTCTCTTTTTGAGAAAAATATACAAAAATCACATTAGAAAAATTATATTTCCTCTAAAAGTTCTCAAAGAAGAGTGGGAAGAAAATAGAAGATTTAATGAATTATATCAAAAAAATAAGCAAAAAGAGTTGATGAAACAACAGGAAATGCTAAGCAAGAAGCAAAAAGATATTCAAGTTTACAAAGAAGATCTAGAAATAGTTGATATAACAAAGCCGCTAGGTAAATGGACAAAGATGGTTATGATGGGTAGTGGTTTAATGAAGCATTTTGCACAATTGATACACAGAGAAGGTGATAAAAAAGGATTTTGGGAGCTATTTATAAAAGCTCAATCTTCAACTAAGGGTAAACATAAAGGAAAAGGCAGATGAAGTATCCGTTGTATAACCTGGTTTCTGGCACTAAACTTCTTAAGCGTTATAGTCAGTCAAGTATAAGGGTGTTATCCCAGTGCTTGAAACTGGGATCAAGCTCTCCATGTAATCTAGTCAAAAATATTAATTTTAACATAAAACAACTATTTTTATGCCAACCAGCTCAGCGTGCTTACTTAAAATTTCTGATCCCAGTTTCAAGTACTTGGATGACACCATCTGCTACCTACAAACCCAATGTTCGTACAGTTGTATGTCAAACACTGACTGTTTGTTGTGCAGGCTATCCAATGTTCATACACTGAAGTGTTTAGGCTCCAAGTTCTTTTTAAAGGTTCAGTAGATGCTTGAATGTAAAAATCTATCCTGTGCTCGTAATAACAAAGTATTATTTAAAAACCTCAATTTTAAAGCTGAGCCAAAATCAAAAATCTTAATCACTGGTCCAAATGGTAGCGGCAAAACCAGCTTAATCAGAAGTTTATCTGGACTCTTACCGCCAGTATCAGGCAATATAAGATACTGCGGAAAAGACATATATGATGATCCAAAATCCTTTATATCTTCCATGGTTTACGTAGGACATAAAAACGCCTGTAAAGATAGCTTAACAATTGGTGAAAACATAGAATTCTGGGCAAAAATACGGAACACTAGAGAATTAGTTATGGCAGCTGCTTATTGTTTAGAGTTGCAACCTGTATTTAACATTAGATATGGTGAACTTTCTGCAGGCTGGAAAAGAAGAGTTGCGCTTGCCCGCCTTTTAATTTCTAATGCAAATATCTGGTTGATAGATGAACCTTTCTGTAATCTTGATAGCACAACATGTGAATTAGTATTGAACCTAATCTCAATACGCTCTGAGCAGAACGGTACAGTAATTATTACAGGACATAGCTCTACAGAACAATTGTGTGACTTCAAGACAATCGACATACGTGATTTTAACAGACCTCTTGTATAATTTTTAGCCTTATTGTACTTACTCAATAATTTATTATCACATTTAATATCACGCATTAAAATTAACTCATCTCTTTCAAAGGCTCTATATTAAAAATCGAAAGTCCAGAAGCAATGACGTGTGCTAAGGCTTGGACAAGAAACATTCTTGCAGCGGTGAGATTTAAGTTATTCTCCAGTATAAACCGCATATTTAAATCACTTTTGCCATATCCCCATAAAACGTGAAACGCTTCTGCAACTTCAAGTAAGTAGAAAGTGATTCTGTGTGGCTCACAAAGCCTTGCAGATATTTCTACCACATCTGGCCACTTTGCTAAGGTTTTTATGAGGAATAGCTCCCCATCTGTCTTTAAAAGTGAAGGGTCTGCTGTTGGGAGCTCTTTTGGAGCATTACGCATTAACGAATGAGCACGGGCGTGCGCATATTGCACATAAAAAATAGGGTTGTCTTTTGACTGTTCTTTAACTTTAGCAAAATCAAAGTCCAAGACCATATCATTCTTGCGTGTTAACATTATAAAACGAGTTATATCCCTGCCAACCTCTTCCACTACATCCCTAGCTGTAAGAAAATTTCCTGATCTTTTCGACATCTTAACAGGTTTGCCATTTTCGAAGAAATTCACAATATTATGCAGTTTTACCTCTATCTTTGCTTGATCATCACTGAGCGCAGAGACAACTGCTCTAAGCCTTTTAATATAACCGCCATGGTCACTGCCGAGCTCTACGATCATATTGTTAAAACCACGTGATATCTTATCAAAATGGTAAGCAATATCCGATGCAAAATAAGTCCAGCTACCATCCTCTTTTTTTAGTGCGCGGTCAACATCATCACCAAATTTTGTAGAGCAAAATAACATTTCTTTTCTGGAAATCCAATTTTCATTCTCTTTACCTTTTGGTTTCTCCAGGTACCCTTCATACACTAGACCCTTATCAGATAATATCTTTATACTCTCTTCGATTTTACCACGTAGCTCATACTCTGAAGTAAAGACATCATGACTTACTCCAAGTAAGTTCATGTCTTCCTTTATTATCTCTAAAATGGAACTTAAAGTATACTCTCTAATTATTTGATTATCATCCTCTTCTCTAAGCTCCTTGCCATATTTTTTAGCTAGCCCCTCCCCTATTGGTTTTAAATATTCACCTGGGTATAAACCTTTTTCGATGCTAATTTTCTCTCCCAGAGCTTCCTTATACCGCAAATATACTGACCGAATTAGCGTATCTATCTGCGCTCCAGCATCATTGATATAGTACTCCTTAGTAACTTTATAACCAACTTTCTTTAGCAAATTTGCTAAAACATCACCAAACACTGCCCCTCTTGCATGACCAATATGTAGTGGCCCAGTTGGATTTGCGGATACAAACTCAACATTGATGGCCTGATTGTTTCCAATGTTGAGAGTGCCAAACTCCGTTTTTAGCTCATTTATTTGTTTTAAAATCCCATGCCATACTTCCATTTTCAAGTGCATATTGATGAACCCAGGACCTGCTATTTCCACTTTTGCAACTTCATCAAAAGATTTAAATTCTTCTGCTAAGATCCCTGCAATCTCAACTGGATTCTTCTTTTCATGTTTTGCAAGCACCATAGCAACGTTTGTGTAAATATCTCCATGCGCTCTATTGCTCGGAGGTTCCACAATAAAATTTTCCGCACTTGTATTTATGATACCCCTTTGCTTCAACTCATTTAATTTGCTGGAAATTAGAGAGGAAACCTGTTTGAAAATGTTCATTAACTAAAAAGCTATAAAACCTGTAGCAGTATAGCGAATAAGTGGGGCTAGTTGAAGAGTTATCTCATGTCATATAAGTTTCTATTGGCAAATGTAGCTCAATTGGCAGAGCGTCAGTCTATGGCGCTAAATGCCGCCAGCTGTTCATTCATTTTATTTTTCTACAAAAATGCTTTCTAAGCTGAAAAGCTTAGAAAGCATTCAGTCTTATACAAAATTAGTATCAACGGAAACAGAATTATCCTCATTGTCATAATAGTAAGGATTTGCTTCTTGTAAATCACCAGAAACAGTTTTTAATAGTACTTCCTTATTAGTATCCCATGCAACTTTCTTCATAATTTCAGCAAAACTTTTACACTTTGCGTCACCTGCACAATCTTTTATATGGCCATTAGCTTTAAGATAAGGCGACAAGCTGGAATACGCCATTTGAGTGTTATTACCTTCTTTATCTATCATTTTTCCTGAGGAATCAACAAGTATTAGCGGCGCAACTTGTTTTACTTTAATAGTAGCTGAACCGGATACTTTAACAAGATTAGGGCATGTCCTTTCAGCAAAGAAGCTCTCGTTATAGCCTTGATTCATATATATACCTGCAGGGTAGCAGAAACTTTTAATTTCATCACCTTGACAGGCAATCTCGCCTAAATTATTCGAACACTTTTTACACCACATATTGCTAACATTTCCCCATGAGTAATCAAAAGGTTCTGAAAAAGCAAATTTGTAATTTACTGCACCATAGAAGACCTTTGATCCCATTTTCAAATGTTCCGCAATTTTAGGGTTATTATACATCTCAGGGTAAAATGCCTCTAGTAATTCAGATGTACTAAAACCGTGGCGACCTACCTGATTATATGTATTGTAGTAACCACCAAAACTTCCACACTTTGTAGCATCAGCATGATCCTGGGTTATTTCTTTAGATACAATGGAAACTGTTTCTTCGACTTCATTTCCATCATCGTCACCACCTTTTTTCTTGCCATTTTCATCATCGTCATCACCTTTTTTCTTGCTATTCTCATCATCGTCACCACCTTTTTTCTTGCCATTCTCATCATCGTCACCACCTTTTTTCTTGCCATTTTCATCATCGTCATCACCTTTTTTCTTGCTATTCTCATCATCGTCACCACCTTTTTTCTTGCCATTCTCATCATCGTCACCACCTTTTTTCTTGCTATTCTCATCATCGTCACCACCTTTTTTCTTGCCATTCTCATCATCGTCACCACCTTTTTTCTTGCCATTCTTCTTACAATCTATCTCATCCTCTATTTCTTTTTTTATTTTATCCTTTATCTCATTTTTAATCTTTTCTTTCAGTTCATTCTTAGTCTTGTCATCAATCTCACACTTAAGATCTTTCTCTAGTTCATTTTTAATCTTTTCTTTCAGTTCATTCTTAGTCTTGTCATCAATCTCACACTTAAGATCTTTCTCTAGTTCATTTTTAATCTTTTCTTTCAGTTCATTCTTAGTCTTGTCATCAATCTCACACTTAAGATCTTTCTCTAGTTCATTTTTAATCTTTTCTTTCAGTTCATTCTTAGTCTTATCACCAATCTCACACTTAAGATCTTTCTTTAGTTTACCCTCTATTTCTTCTTTTATTTTATCCTTTATCTCATTTTTAATCTTTTCTTTCAGTTCATTCTTAGTCTTATCACCAATCTCACACTTAAGATCTTTCTTTAGTTTACCCTCTATTTCTTCTTTTATTTTATCCTTTATCTCATTTTTAATCTTTTCTTTCAGTTCATTCTTAGTCTTATCACCAATCTCACACTTAAGATCTTTCTTTAGTTTACCCTCTATTTCTTCTTTTATTTTATCCTTTATCTCATTTTTAATCTTTTCTTTCAGTTCATTCTTAGTCTTATCACCAATCTCACACTTAAGATCTTTCTTTAGTTTACCCTCTATTTCTTCTTTTATTTTATCCTTTATCTCATTTTTAATCTTTTCTTTCAGTTCATTCTTAGTCTTATCATCAATCCTAGAGTTAGGGTCTTTACCATCATCTAGCTTTGTATGTAAATTAATTTTCAACATATGTGGCAGTTGATGTGTATTCTTATAATTTAAATAACGAACATTGTTTTTTAACATAAAATATCTCCTTTAATAAAAAAATATTATTTAAAAATTAATACAAAATATAAAGTGTATACTAATAATATATATCTTAACTATTTTTATATAATAAAAACATTGTATTCTGGTGCTAATATCTCTTCAGGAGAAAATGCTGATTCTTTGCGCACATCTACTATAGAAGCATTTATCGCATCCACACAAGCTTTGCATTCAGGATTACTATCACACTGTCCTCTGATACGATTGTCTGGAGCAATTTCAAGATTGTTGTCATTTTTATCAATAATTTCTTTACATTTTGCAAACATTAAACCACTAGATTCCTTAGTCTTGGCATCTTTAATCTCTCCAGAAACTGCATCAACTACTATTGAAAGCTTTGAAAAGTCAATTGGTTTTTTAGGTTCTGGACAAGCAGGACACTCAGGGCAAGCGGGTATGTCAGGACATTTTACATCAGGACAAGCGGGTATGTCAGGACATTTTACATCAGGACAAGGGTCAGGACATTTTACATCAGGACAAGGAGGTATTTTTACATCAGGAAGATATATATCTAATCCAAGTCCATTACAACACGGATCAAAGTGGTCATGGCGATGTAGGTTAAAGTGGTTATGACAATGTGGACCAAAATTATTATGGTACCGTGGGTCAGTTGTGCAAGCTGTGCGCGTAGGAATACATGAACCAACACGCGGAGATGAGGAAAAATTATAATTCATAAGAATCCTTAAAAAAATAACTATTAGATTATTATAGGATAAAAAAGTTAATGATTTAATAATTCTAAGGTTAAAACTAGCATATACAAACTTACAGTACATTTCAAAATACGACTTTAATATAGAAGATATTCGCATTGAAAAGCTTTGCCACAGCAAAATAATGCTAAGATTTCAAGAAAAAGCTGTCAGTAGTCAAATTAGTTATATTGCTGGAACAAATTTTGGTAGAACTGCTATAGCCAATGTAAATGACAAGCAAGCACCTGTTTATTGTATTTTAAAGCAAAATGTGAAGCACATGGTTTTCCCATGTGCTATTGGAAGTACGTATATCAAGAGTGAAAGAACGTACGTTTGTTAGTGATTTAAATCTAATCTCTTAGCAGAAAAAATCAAACGTATCACAAGGATTATAACACGTATCATAATAGTTATGATATGAGTTAAAATGATTGTGACACAAATTAGTAGCACAAGGTGCGTATGCAGGTGCAGAAGCTTGTGCACAGTGCAAAATTGGTGCTGGTAAAACTTGTGTTGGCAAATTATAACCCGTAAATGGTAGTTTTGGCAAATTATTGTAATTATAAACCATAATAATCCTTTAAAAAATACTATGAGATTATTATAAATCAAAATGATTAAAAACTTAATAACTTTAATTATAAATCTAGCATATCAACTAACGATATGATTTAAATTTTCTTTCAACTTCTACTATATCTTCACCAATTTTGCATACAGTCCATCTCTACTCATTAGAGAGTCATGAGTGCCGACTTCCTCTACTTTCCCGCAATTAATCACTATAATCTTGTCAGTTTTAAGTGCAGTTGAAAGTCTGTGTGTAATTATAATTGTTGTTCTGTTTTGCATTAATTTGCTTAGAGCTTTTTGCACGAGGCTCTCACTTTTATAGTCGAGGGCGGAAGTTGCTTCATCAAGTATTAAAACCTGAGGATTTTTTAGTATTGCTCTCGCTATTATGATGCGTTGCTTTTGCCCTTCAGAAAGTTTTAATCCTCTTTTTCCTACAAATGTATCAAATTTATCCGGCAGCGTATCAATAAATTCCATCGCATAAGCGCTGATAGCTGCTCGCTTCACTTCCTCATGTTCAGCACTCGGCTTGCCATATAGTATATTTTCCATTATTGAACAAGAGAATATCATATGGTCTTGTGGTACTAAGCCAAACAGCAATCTTAGATCACTTAGCGCAATTGTCTTAATATTCTGTCCATCGATAGTAATACTGCCTTCACTTGGATCGTGAAAACGGAGCAGAAGCTTTAAAATGGTGCTTTTACCACTGCCAGATGGTCCAACAATTGATACTGCTTGACCTGCCTCTATAGAAAATGATACGTTATTTAATGCTGGCTTATCAGCATAAAAAAATGTTACATCGTTAAACGAAATTCCTTTTTGAACACTATTGATCCTTATAGGATTATCATTATCTAATATAGAGCTTTTCATGTTCATAAATTCAAATAAACGCTCTACAATTCCAAGACCTCGTTGCAAATCACTGATGTTATCGCTTAGATTGTTTACAGCCCCTGCAGCAAGTGCTGAATAAAACACAAATGAGGAGAGTTCTCCAATGGTCATATTATTACTTAAGACTTCTTTAATACCGAAGAAGAGCAAAACAACTAGCGAACCTATCACACACGTGATAACTAGAGTTACTAAAATAGCACGCAAGAGTACTAATTTTACGTATGATTTTGATACTGAGTTTAGATGTTTCTGAAAACGAATTTTTTCATTTTCTTCTAGTACAAATGATTTAATGGTTACTATAGATCTAAAATTTTCCTCACTAAATGATGCAAGCTCACTTAATTTATCCTGAGCAAAGCGTGCATAATTGCGAACTTTTTTTCCAAGTGAAGTCATGATAATGAGCAGTATGGGTATTATTGCAGCTGCATATGCGGTTAAATGTAGATTTGTGTATAACAGCATTGCAACACTACCAGTTAGTACCACAAAATTCCTTAATATTGTCAGTAAGCTGCTGTTTATTATCGATTGCAATGCAGAGGTATCAGTAATTAATGCTGAGATAACATCTTGCACACCTGTATTCTCAAAGAAACTTGGTTGTAAATCAGTAATACTGCTATATAAGTCATATCTGATTCTTGCGACAACTTTTTCGCTGCCAATGCCAATGAAATATAACCGAGTAAATGCAGTGAGAGAAATACCCAGAACTATCAGTATTGCAACTAATAATTTGGTAGTAAAATCATGCTCTGCGCCAGAATCAATTATGTTACTTAAGCCTTTGCCAAAAAGAAGAATCGTTAAAGCTGAAAATAGAACTGCAATAAAAGCTACAGTAAAATAATGTAGACTAGGTTTTATATAGTAAAATAACTGCTTAATATTAGATCGCATTTTATTTTAAAGTTAAGTATTTAGTTTCAGGAAAAAGTTACAGCATTAGTCCACAGTGTAACTCCTGAGAGCAATACGTTCAAGAAACTTTAGCTTCTGAAGGAAAAACGCTGCGAAATTACAGAAAGTTAGCAAAAGAACTACTAAATAGACCAGAGTTTATTTTGTTCCAATATGTAATGCTACTATTCCATAGCTCATATTATCAAACTCAACACTCCTAAAGCCTACCTCTTCAATTTCCATTTTAAAGTTAGTCTGAGTTGGAAATTCTCTGATGCTTCTTACTAGGTATTCATAAGAACCCTTATCTTTAGCAACTATGCTGCCAATTTTAGGAATTACTTTAAATGAGTATAAGTCATAAAATTTGGTGAATATCTCATTTTGATAATGCATAGGAGCAAACTCCAAGCAAAGAAATTTCCCACCTGGCTTCAATACCCTATATGCTTCACTTAAAGCCTTCTTACGGTCAGAAAAGTTTCGAATACCAAAAGCTACTGTATAATAATCAAATTCGGAATCTTCAAATGGTAAACTCTCTGCATTTGCACATACCCAATTGAAATTTAGCTGATTTGAATTTATAGCTTTATCACGCCCTTTGTCCAGCATGTTTTGATTTATATCACATACTGTAACTTGAGCACTTGGCTCCCCTCTTGCTATTCTTATAGCTATATCTCCGGTTCCTCCAGCAATATCCAAAACCTTGGAGTGCTTTTTAAAATGCACACTACTTACCATCTTCTCTTTCCATAGCCTGTGCATTCCAAGGCTCATTATATCATTCATAATGTCGTAGCGATTTGCTACAGAATCGAAAACCTCTTTAACTAATTGTGATTTATCCATATTTTATACAGAGATTAGCAGTTAAATTAATATACTAATGAGAAAAATATACTACAATTAAACATATTTAATCCAGTAAATCATTAGTGTCGACAGCTTTTTCACAAAATATCATCTCTCTTATTATGATATTATCTGTAGCAGTTGTTGATATGGCAACAGACTTATACTCAGTTGCATTGCCAAGTATTGCCAACTATTTTAAGGTGAAAGGTAATATAGCGCAGCTTACGATCAGTTTAAATTTATTAGGAGTTGCAATATCTGGATTAATTTATGGCCCATTGTCAGACTATTATGGTAGGCGCCTAATAATGCTTATTGGTATGACAATTTTTACTTTGGCAAGTATTGTATGTTGCATAGCTGATAATATTATACTTTTAATATTAATCCGTTTTATACAAGGAGCAGGAGCTGGTGTTGCAGGCGTTGTCGGATATGCAGCAATCAGGGATATGTACTCAGGTAGTGAATACTCAAGAGTAATCTCAAAGTTAAATATGGTAGTAGCACTTTCACCTGGAATAGCTCCAGTGGTAGGCAGTTATATAATTTCACATGGTTATAGTTGGAAGTTTTTGTTTTTTATCATATCACTTGCCGCAATTATTATGCTCATTTTTATTTACTTGAAGCTGCAAGAAACGCTGACTGTAAATAAAAGTAAAGCCAGTATTAATATCTTCAAGCAGTATATATTAATATTTAAGAATTATCGTTTCCTTGGATTTTCAACCATTCATGGATTAACTTTCATGTGGCTTTGGGCATACATTGCTAACTACCCGTTCATATTTGAATCAATGGGCGTTGAAGTACAATATTTTGGCTATCTTATATCAATCATAGTTATATTTTACGTAATCGGCACTTTAATTAACAGAAGGTACGTACCAAAAATAGGGGTTAGCAAGATGCTAATAATAGGTTTGGTATTACCAATAATATCCGATGGTTTATTGGTATATTTTTATTTCACAAACAAGTTGAGCGTACTTATTCTTCAAGTTCTTTGGATTCCAAGCAATATCGGACTTGCACTCGTAATCAGCAATAACGTGACTTCTGCTTTAGAAACGGTCAAAAGTATAGGGCTTGGTAGTGCAGTTCTCTCATTTTGCAATATGATGTTTGGGGCTGTTGGAATATACATAGTAGGAAAATTCTTTTCTTATGGCATTTTACCAAATTTACTATTAACAGTTGTATGTTCTACAGTTGCAGTTTTTGTATATGGCTTACTCAAATACACTGAAAAACACGAAGGATAATCATTATTTCTACAACCCAGATTTCATGAATTATTAATTACTTTACTATAGTAATGCAATTTTATAGAGAAGTGTTAAATGGATTATTCAATCAGAGATATAGATGCTGCTTTACTTGATGCTGCTAAAAGAGGTGATCTTAATGAAGCAAAGCGCCTAATAAGCAAAGGAGCTGATGTTAATGCAACAAACACAAATTATGATAATTCTTTATATTTAGCTGTTGAAAATGATCATCTTGATATAGCAAAAGTTCTATTAGACAATGGAACAGATTTTATTACTTTCGATGCTGCTCAAGTACGCCATGTGTATGATAAATTTCTAAAAATACAAGATGAATATTGCAAGTCTTCTCTACATCTAGCTGCCAGACTTGGCGACTTGAAAGCAGTAGAAGACCTATTAAAGAAAGAAGCAAATGTTAATGCAAAAAATGATAAAGGACAGACTCCTTTACATTTGACTGTTGAAGTGTGCTATGTTGATATACCAAATCCAGATGAGGTAGATGATTACTGGAATCAGTATTTTGCTGCTGAAACAAAATGTGGCTATGTGAAAATAGTAGAAGCCCTATTAAGAAACGAGGAAATTAATGTTAATGCACAAGATAACAACAAAAAGACTTCTCTACATTATGCTGCTAAAAACAACAATAAAGAGATAGTAGTGGCTCTAATAAAAGCAGGAGCATATATTAATGCAGTAGATAAAGATGGAAATGCTCCTTTACATTTAGCTGGGGCAAAAGAAATAGGAGATCTATTACAAAGCGTAAAAGAGGCTAATGATAAACTGCTTGAAGCTGCTAAAAGCGGTAATATTGATGATGTAGAAAATCTGTTGAATGGGGAAGGAAAAGCACAGGTTAATGCAATAGCTAAAGGTGGAAATACTCCTTTACATTTAGCTGCTCAAAATGGACATAAAGATGTAGTAGAATTCCTATTCAGCAAAGGAGCAAAAATTGATGCAAAAAATGAATTTGAAGAGACTCCTCTACATTTGGCTGCTCAAAATGGACATAAAGGTGTAGTAGAATTTCTATTCAGTAAAGGAGCAAAGGTTGATGCACAAAGTGATGATCTAAGCACCCCTTTACATTTTGCTGCTAAATATGGACATAAAGACGTAGTAGAATTTCTACTCAGCAAAGGAGCAAAGGTTGATGCACAAAGTGATGATCTAAGTACCCCTTTACATTTTGCTGCTAAAAGTAGATATAAAGATACAGAAAAGATAGTAAAATTTCTACTTGATAAAGAAGCAGACGTTAATGCACAAAATGATGAAAGAGAAACCCCTTTACATTTAATTCTTCAAAAAATAGACCTAGATATAGATACAGATAAATTCTACACTCTACTGAACAAAAAAGGCATCAATGTTAATCTAACAGATAAAAATAAAGACACCCCTTTGCATTTATTTTTAAAAAAGAACGTGATGGATATATATGCATTGCGCCATCTACTGAAAGCAGAAAGTATCAATGTTAATTTACAAAATATAGATGGAAAGACTCCTTTACACCTGGTAATTGAAAAAAGCAACTGGAATACATTGCCTAATGTATCGTGGAGCCGTGAAAAGATGGTTGACATTCTAATAGAAATGAAGGCAAATGTTAATGCACTAGATAAGGATGAGAGGACTCCTTTACATTGGGCTGCAAACTATAATAGAAAAGAGATAGTAGAAGCTCTAATAAACGCAGAAGCAAATGTTGATGCACAAGATAAATATGGAAAGACTCCTTTAGATTTAGCTAGCACAGAAGAAATAAAAACTCTATTACTAAAACCCCCCAAAAAAATTGATGACAGTATAGCATCAAAAGATAATGAAGTAGGTCAAGAGGAAGATACTGAGCCAAGTGAATCATCAACAAGTGAAGAACACCCTAGCTCTTTTTTTGATAATTTGCTTAATATAATTATGAAGCCCTTTTCTTTAATTACATCATTTTTTGGTGGCTTTTTTTCATGGTTATTTGGATCTGATGAACCATCAACTGAATCTGATCAAATAATTGCACCGAGTAACTCAGGAGGAGAGGAGCTAACAAACTATCAAGAGGGTGATAATAATATTATATAATAGATTTCTTGCATAACTGGAATGCAAAAGTTGATGTCATGAAACCAATTAAATTTACGGAGTATAATGGATTCCAGCGTCAAGCACACAGCTGTACGAACATTCATTTTTGCAGACAGCAAATGGTCAGTGCTTGACACTGGCATCCAGTCCTTTCACAGAGTTCCATTCAAAACGTTGTAAAGTGTTTACCAACTTAGGCCCAATCTGGATTCCAGGGAGTGTTAAATAAACTGTGTCAAACCAAGAAATAAAAATATAATTGATATAAAAAAATGGAGGTTTGACATGAGTCAAGTAAACAGAACTACCGGTTTGGTAGACTATAAAGAACTGGAAGCAAATATTCTATCATCGATAAGAGAAGGAAGGCCGCTGACGGGAAGAGATGGAGCATTAACACCGTTTATAAAAAGGTTGCTAGAGGCAAGTCTGGAAGGTGAAATAGAAAGCCACATGTCAGCTAAAAGTGAAGAAAATAACCGAAGAAATGGGAGAAACGCAAAAACTTTACGCACGAGTGGAGGCTCATTTGAGTTGTTAACACCTAGAGACAGGGAAGGAAGCTTTGAACCCCAAATAGTTAGAAAAAGACAAACAAGCCTACATCCAGAACTTGAAGCAAAGGTCTTAAGCACATTTGCCAGTGGCATGGGATACAGAGATATAGCGTCACATATTGAGGAAATTTACGATCACAAAATATCGGCGGCAGAGATATCAAGTATTACTGACAAACTGCTACCAGTAATCAACGAATGGCGTAGTCGTCCGCTGCAGTCTGTATATCCGATAGTTTTCATGGACGGAATATTTTTTAAAGTCAAGGAGGACGGGCATTGTGTAAGTAAATGTATGTATAATATATTAGGTATAGATCAAAATGGCAGAAAAGAAGTATTAGGTTTTTATTTAGCTGAAAGTGAAGGAGCTAACTTCTGGTTGGGAGTACTAAATGATCTCAAAGAGAGAGGAGTGGAAGATATTCTAATTGCATGTGTAGATGGGCTAAAAAGCTTTCCTGCAGCAATAAACGGTGTGTTCCCTAATGCAGAAGTGCAGATGTGTATAGTGCATCAGATACGTAACTCACTGAAGTATGTAGCTAGTAAAGATGCAAAGAGTTTTTTGAGTGATTTAAAGAAGGTATATCAAGCTTCAAGTAAGGAAATTGCCGAGAATTATCTGTTGGAATTAGATGAAAAATGGGGCACAAAGTACCCTATGGTTATAAAATCTTGGCAGAATAATTGGGAAAACCTATCTGGTTATTTTAAGTATTCCGATCCAGTTAGGAGGATAATCTATACTACTAATCCCATAGAGGGGCTACATAGGCAAATTAGGAAATTCACCAAAACCAAGGGCTCATTTACCAACACAAACGCCTTGTACAAACAGGTATATTGTGCTATAAAAAAAGTAGAGCAAAAATGGGTAATGGCTTTGCCTAATTGGGCATTAACTATATCTCAGCTCGATATTTTCTTTCCCAACAGATTGAAAATTCAGTTGAGCTAAAAATGTGGTTTGACACAGTTTATTTAACACTCCCTAGGCAAAAATAATTACTTAGCAAGCAATGGGTTTCATATAATGGTAACCCTATTACAGAAGAGTATGAGCCACGTAAAAATAATACAAACATTCCTGCAAGACCTTGTATGTTGCACCCCCCTGCCCTGTTTTTCCACTCTTCTGATGCTAAATAATATTTAATTTCTTGTTCGCTGAGACGCTTAAATTTCACTATTGTAACTACAGTCCTAATATGCTGTTTAGATTGATCAGGAGTTAATAAACACACACTGGTGTATACTCTATGCCTTCTTCCTGATAACAAGCGAACGCATTTTTCTGCTTGCTCAACGTTTTCAGCTTTGAGCAGTATCCTTCTACCACAAGCAACAACTGTATCAACACCAAGCACAAAGTAATTTGGATTTGCACTTTGTATTTTCTCGGCTTTACTTTTTGCCATACGGATTGAGTAATCTTTTGGCAGCTCTTTCTTCAAAGGCGATTCATCTGTATCTGCTGGCAAAACCAAACCTGGTTTAATATTTATTTGTTTTAGTAAGGCTACTCGCCTTTCTGATGATGAAGCAAGAATAAGATTATCTAGAGATTGTTCTATCACTTGAGCCTTTTTATTATCCTACCCTTTCTTGCATTCCTATCATAAATACTCATCTCAACTAACACTCTATCGCCTATAATGATACGTATTTTGCTTCTTCTCACTCTTCCTGATACATGACAGATAATCTCATGTTCATTGTCCAGCTTCACTCTAAATTCTGCTGCAGGCAGTAAAGCAGTTACTGCCCCTTCCACTTCAAAAATTGTTTTTGATTTGTCTTCTTTTATCATTGTCGTATTATAATTTAATAATCTTTTTCAGTCTACTATAGATTTTAAATTATTATCAATACAAGAGATTTTTATACTCTACTTGAATATTGCTCTTGCAACTTAACTCCAATCATCTCCTTAACAATGCAAGAGGAAAGCGAGCTACCTACGCTTCTACTCTTTGCTGCCTTCTCAATAGAACTTATGTTAGAAGATAAATCATTATCACAATTTTCCTCATCGCTATCAAGTCCACTATCAAAACTTGAAGATCTGGATAACTCTGTCTTCTTTTGTGAGGCACTATCAGGCTTACTAAAAACGTTTCCTGCAAGAGTATAAAATTGATGATTGAAGCTTCTTTGTTCAATAGAACTCATGTTAGAAGATAAACCATTATCACTACCATATCCGCCATCAGAGCTTGAAGATCTGAGTAACGTCATCTTTTCTTCCAGTGGAACACAAGACTCATTATTAGTCTCATTAAAAATATTTCTTGTTGGAGTATAAAATTGATTATTGAGGCTTCTTTGTTCATCAGCATGAATTTTTTCTCCCAGTCCATCAGCTATTTCTACAACTTTATCATCCCATTCATTCTCACACTCTAGCTTGTTTCTTAACTCTTCAACTTCCCATGCTAGCTTGCATATCCCTTGTTCATAAGATTCCAGTTGTGCTTTATGCTCATCTTTCAACTCTTGCACTTGAAGTTTTAAATTGCTTATATACTGCTCCTTTTCCTTCATTATGTGTGCTGCTTCTTTTAATTTGTCTTCTAACTCCTTCTTTTCTGTATTAACACCTTTTAGCTTACCCTCTAGCTTTCCTTTTGCTTCACATACATTTTTAAGTTCTTGTGCTTTCTCTTGTAACTCTGCTAACACACTTGCTAACTTTTCATCTTTTTGTGCCAGTTCAGTTTGCAATTCCGTGTTTTTTCGCTCTTCTTTTCCAAAACTGTTTTGTAAATCAGTTATTTGTTGTGAAGCAATTTCTGGTTGAGTTTCAGTGTGCTGTAAATTGACTTCTAATGCATTGCTATTAATAGAAGGAGAAGAAGGAAGGCTATTATCAGCATCAACTTTATGATCTAACTTTCCCTCTGATTCCTTATCTTGATGGGCCACTATAGATTCATTGTAAAAATTAATAGGAGTAGCCCTATCCTCTTCTAGTGATTCTATTACAGCATCATATAAGGAGAGACCTTGAATATATAATTCATCGTTTTGCTTTATTAATTCTAGAATCTCCTTCGATGAAACAAAATCTTCACCATTAAATTTTAGTATTTCAGTTATGCCATCGCTACTCACATTCATAATCATGGTACACATTCCTGATCCATCTTTTGCAGGCCAAGTGCTTGTCATTTCATAATATGCACCTTCTTTAAATTCATAATATCTTTTCTTATCTTTTTTATGAGCGTGTATTTCATGTTTTTTATTGCAATAGATATTCAGTTCTTTAATATCTTTCTCTTGCTGTAAAACGTCACTAATCTTTGTTGGCTCACTATTGTCGTAATGAGTAAGGTTAATATTCAAAACTTTATTATTATTGTCAATTTCTTCACAGTAAACTTGAAAGTCCTCTTTCCATTTTCCAAAATACCTACTTGCAACTTCTTTTCCTTCCTTTACTAACTCTATGTATTTACCTATATTTTTCTCAAAGTCCTCATTAACAGGCTTTTCTCTTTCTTTTACTGCTTCATCCACATACATTCGCTTAAAATCATTATCACCTATTAGATTATTAAAACGCCAATTACCATAAGCTTTTTGTATATCAGTAAAGTCCATCTTTTCTCTCAAAAGCGCTAATAAGCTTATCTTATCTCTCAAATTTTCTAACTCACAATCGAGAAAATCATCGAAACTGCATAACTTTTTATATAGTTCTCTATCTTCTATAATTGAGCGAAGAAATTTCATTATAGCAAGGTTCTTAATGGAAGGCTCATTTTTTTCTGCATCATTAATATAGCTTTTGAGAAATTGAAATATACCAAGCCCATCACTATCTTGGACAAACTTCTCTCTATCATTAACACAATTGTTGCCCTGTGATGAACATAATCTATTATGCAATTTTTGCAAGTCATGTATTGACTTAACTACATATTCTGCAACTGACAATTCTCTCAACTGATCACTTGTTTTTTCCGCTTTTACTGCTTTGTCTTCCTTAGTCAAACCTGCAATCATAATACGCCTCCTTTAACTATGTTTATATTATAACAATCAACATGTATTTAAGAAAAATCACACTGCTCACTGTACGTTTATACTGCTACTTTGCATAATAGATTGCTCGAAGTCACACAAGTATCGTTTTTTATTAGATAAAAGTTAGCAAGACGTTTTCATAGATTTTTAAGCTTAATAACACCCTCTCTATTGGGACTAGTTGAAATTAGATGAATTGATACGCCTATTAATTCTTCTATTTTTCTCACATATTTCATCAAATTTGCAGGTAATTCCTTAACTGACCTTTTGCCTTGAGTTTTCTCTTTCCAACCAGGAAATTCTTCATATATTGGCTCTAATTCTTTTTGTATTGAATGTGATGCGGGTAAATAATCATACATTTTTCCGCCATACTTATAACCAGTGCCTATTTTAATAGTATCAAAAGAATCAAGAATATCTAATTTGGTTAATACAATGCTTGAAACTCCAGAGAGTTGTACGGCCTGGCGCACTAAAACTGCGTCAAACCATCCGCAGCGCCTTCTTCTATTGCTTACTGTTCCAAGTTCCTTACCTATAGAAAATAAGCTGTCTCCAATCTCGTTATTTTGTTCAGTAGGAAATGGACCATTACCCACTCTTGTTGTATACGCTTTTGCTACACCAATAATGTGAGCATTGTAGGATAATCCTGAGCCTGTTATCGCTTGCGATGCTACGGTATTACTTGAAGTAACAAAAGGGTAAGTTCCATGGTCGATATCTAAAAACGCGCCTTGAGCGCCTTCAAATATTATTTTCTTACCTTCTTTCATAAAATCATTTAGTATCTTCCACACAGGTTTTTTATATAAAAGAATTTTTTCTGAAATCTCTTGAATTTCCTTTAATATTTCTTCTTTTTTAACTACCTGGTAGTTAAGTCCTTTTCTGATAGCATTATGGTAACTCAGGAGAGCATCCACTCTTTGATTGAGCTCATCTGCGTTTTCTAAGTCACAAAGGCGTATAGCTCTCCTGCCAACTTTATCTTCATAACATGGCCCTATCCCTTTGTTTGTTGTACCAATTTTGTGATTCCCGTTTAAATCTTCAAATAGCTTTTCCTTGTCCTTATGTACGCTAAGTATTAATGGACAGCTCTCGGATACCATCAAGTTGTTATAGTTTACGTCCACTCCTTTAACTTTCAATGACTCTATTTCTGAGACTAGAGCATGTGAATCAAGAGCAACGCCATTTCCTATGATAGATATTTTGCCTGGCCTCAAAACAGCAGAGGGCAGTAAATTTAATTTATACACCTTATCATCTACTACTATAGTATGCCCTGCATTATTTCCCCCCTGAAACCTCACAACTATATCTGCATTTTCGGAAAGGTAATCTACTATTTTACCCTTGCCTTCATCACCCCATTGCAGACCAACAATTACAATATTATTCATCACTATTTTCTAGATTAATACGTAAATATTAATGCAGCATGCTACAAATGAAAAGAGAAATCTACGCCTTTCCTGTATCCCTAAAATAAAGAAATAGACTATCGACTTTTTTTATATATTATAAAATTATTCATCATTATATGGTACAACTTACAGCATATTTATAGTAAGGTGTTGATTATGAAAGAGGCAAATAAGAGTCCGGTAGTTAGATTAAAGGCCACAGCTAAAGAATTCAATTTTAGTAAATTAAGAACAAATCAAGATAATAAATTAGCGAATTCCGGTGAAACAATGTTCTTAGATTTTCAAAGAATGAATTTTATTATTAATGAAAAAAAAATAGATAAAAATTTTATTATTGCATTTAAGGAAGGAGCTAAAGATTATAAAAATGAGATTTTTAACCGTGATAATTTTGATAACCTCTCTGAAGAAGGTAAAGCTTTTATGGAACCAGTACTTAAGGAACTTGATCAAGATAGACTATCTGAAGTTTGGGGAAATCATTGTAATAGCCCTACAGTTGCTGATGAGAAAAAAACTGATGAATATAGAAAGGAATTTGAGAGATTTTATAACGCAGGGAGAAGCTCTTATCATCTATTCTCCAAAAAAGATTACCGTGCATTAGCAAAGGAAATTTTCAAGGAAATGTTTAGATACGCTGGGGCAGAAGTTCCAAGTGATGCTATTTTAGAAGAGCTAGTCACTAATTGCAATCAAGCAGGGTATGGGGCTGGTATATTTAATGAATCTCATGCCGCACTCAATAGTTGTAGTTTAACTCCACACAGTCCTAAAAAAGCGCTAAACATTTACTGCACTGACCACAACCACATAAAAGTGAAGTCTGATATGGCAATGCCTATAACCACGTTTGACAATCCGGAAGAGAAAATATGTGACCTATCTAGCTCATTAAAATTCACACTTAAATCTTACGATGGTAAAAACTTTGTAACATACGGTGATGGTAAACTGTTGCTTACTATTCCTGAAGAGTTGAAAAACTATAAAGACAATGGCAAGACCTTGTTTGACATTATTAAAGAATATTTTCAGAAATTCTGTACAAAATTAGGATTTAGACCTGAGATAAAAATACAAATAGAGCATAGCTTAGGTACTCAAATCAAAGTAAATAACTATTTAGATGGTACGATATCAACCATAGGATCAGATGCAAATGAAGAATTTATTAATCTTTTAAGCAAGAACCTCAGAGAGAAGTTATTGGAATCAGGAGTTGCTCTAGGAGGTGAAGATGTTGATGATATTATTGAAGTCAGAGTATCTGCAGTTATGGATCTACTGCGTGATTATACTAAATTGGAAGATAATAAAGAAAACAGAGAGTTATTAATAAGTGAAGTAGCAGATAATTTAGGGCTTTCCACTCAAGATAAAACAGCATCAGAAGTATTGATGGAATTAAACTCTTTACCTTCTTCGATAAAAGGTCAGGTTAATCATAATCAAGTGCAGTTTGTTGTAAATATTTTTACCAATTTAATTGTTGAAGGAAAAAGCGAAGTATACAAAGAAAAAAATGCAATTAATGCAATTCATCAGAAGATAGATAAGGCAATTGTTGAGCAAGAAAAAAGAGCAACCAACAAACAAGATATAGAGAATGATAAATGGACAGATAAAATAAAAAAACAGAGATTATCTATAGAATCACATGGGCATTTGCATTAAAGATACTAGTAGGCTCTTTAAATACTTTAGAGTTCATGGTTGCTATTTTACAGTGCATCTTACAACACTTTCTTCAAAAATATACATGTCGCTCCATCAACATAGCCTGGACGTACAAGATCACACTCATACCCAAGTTTTTCATAAAATGCTCCTGCTCTTTGAAAGTTCATGGTTGCAACGGTTGCTATTTTACAGTGCACTTTTCGACCATAATCATGAACTTCTTCCATTAGCTGCTTTCCCATACCTTTTCTTCTATAATCAGAGTGCACCCAAAGCAAGTCAGTGTAAATTGAACCATAGATAACAAAACCGCTACAACCTGCAATAATTTGTTCAGTATCATCGCGAATAAAAAAAGCAAATGGGTTACACGTACCTTTATCAATGGTTTCCTCATTGATTTTTCTAGACAAATATTCAATGTCTTTACTATTTGGAGATATAGTGTGGTCAATTTTCACCTTTAGCTCCTCCATTCAAAGCACTCAAATTGACCAAATGTAAGAAATCCCAAGCGTTCATAGGTTCGATATCCTGAGTCACTTGATGCAGAGAGAATTGTACACCTTAATCAACTTTTCTAGCGGTATCCATAAAGTAAATCATTATTTGAGTGTTACACCCAAGCCCTCTTTATTTTCCTCTGTTATCAAGCTAAAAATACCATTTGGTCTCATTATATATACGAAACTATTATGCTTGCAAGAAAAAAACCCTAAAAACCTGGAAAAGAGAATAGGAATTTGACATAAGCTATCCCCAAATTTTCAATGTTCATATGGTTATAAGCAGTACAGCTATTAATCACCCAGTATTGATATACCTGAATTATTCTCAGTAAATAAATCAAGTATAATGTTAGGTACTCTACCATCAACTATGTGAACAACCCCTGCACATTCTTCCACCATTTTAGTATACGACATAAACCTTTCAACAAATTTTTCTCCTTTAATTTTTCCACAATCAATCGATTTTTTTAAATTTTTAATCAAGACTCTTCCATTGCCAACTTTGTTTATTTCTTCATCTGTATCACTCAAGATTATCATTTTAGATGCGTAAACTGCAAGTGCAATTGCACTTGCAGTGCTATCAGTATCAATATGATATGTTTCTCCATTTTTTCCATAACCGATAGGTGCAATAACTGGTATCGAATCTGATTCTTCAATAAAGAATAATATATCAGGATTGATTTCAGTTGGTCTACCGATAAATCCCATGTCTAGTATTTTTTCAATATTATTTAATCTATTTTCCCTAAGCGTAGTGCTTATCTTTTCAGCTTTTATGAGGTTGCCATCTTTTCCACATAGTCCAATAGCTGAACCACCAGCAGAATTTATATGCTGAACAATTTTTTTATTAATTGAACCACACAGTGCCATTTCAATGATTTTCATAGTGCTTTTGTCTGTAAGTCTGACACCATTTATAAACTTATCATTCATACCTAGCATTTTTAACACTGAGTTAATTTCATATTCTCCATCATGAACTACCACCGGATTTATACCAAGCTGTTTCAACAGAACAACATTATGCGCAAAAGCACTAAGCAGCGTTTCATCTGAGATTATTACACTGCTGCATTTGATGATAAAAGTTTCGCCTACAAATTTAGGTATGTTAGACAGAACTTCAAATAATATTTCTGTTTTTTCCTTCAATGGCATCTTACCATTTAAAGATTCATCACTTTTCATTTTTTTATCTTGTAAATTTGAAAAACTCATCTCTTACCTTGGTGATTTTATGCTTAACACGAATGCTTATTTGATGAATTGACACATGTTCATTATTAACCCACTTTTGAGTATTGTCTAGAATAGCATCTAGACTTTCTTGACTCACTTTATCTATTTTTGTTAGCACAATATTAAAGTTAATATTATTACATATTAACCAATAAACAAAGTCTTTGTCTATTTCTTTTAATCCTACCTTGCTATCTATAAGCACAAACACTCTTTTTAGATTTCTCCTGTGAATTAGATAGTACTCAATTAGGTTTAAGTATTGTACTGCTTCTTCCTTGCTCGCACAAGAATAGCCATAACCCGGTAGGTCGACAATCCTAAACTTATCATTGTACATAGAGTAAAAATTTATTTGTCTAGTGCATCCAGGTTTAGAAGAAACTCTTGCAGCTTTTTTGCTGTTTATCAGCAAGTTGATTAAACTCGATTTTCCTACGTTTGATCTACCAGCAAATGCAATCTCTGGAGCCGACTCATCTGGTAATGATTTTTTGTCTGAAGCTCCAAATATGAAGCTGCAGATTGATGTTATCTGTTTTGCCATTATATTTAGGTAGAAATATTCGAGACAATTATAGTGTTATTGCTTGATATAAGAAATTTTTTATTTCAGTATATATTACTTACTTAAACAGTTGAAAACTAGACCTGTACTATATGGATATAGAGAATAATTTACAAGACTTAAAAAAAAAGTTTTCTGATGTAGAGAGAAATCTGGAAAACCCTACCAATTTGAGTCAAAAAGAATTCGTTAGTTTTTCAAAGGAATACTCTGAACTCAGACCAATTATCGAGATAATCGATGAATATAATATATTAAAAGAGGAAATTTCAGATTTAGAAGAAATCATGAAAGATGAGAACAGCGATGATGATATAAAAGAGTTAGCAAAAGAAGAACTTCTTGAGAAGCAAAAGATACTATTACCGAAAGTAAAAGCAAAACTAAAGTTGGCATTATTACCCAAAGATGAAGATGACTCAAGAAATGCAATATTAGAAATTAGGGCAGGCACAGGCGGAGAAGAAGCAGCATTATTTGCAGCGATGTTATTTCGTATGTATCAAAAATATGCAGAAAGAAGAAATTGGAAGTTTGAGCCAATAAGTATTTCTAATACAGGTATAGGTGGCTATAAGGAAGCTTCTGCACTCATTAATGGAACAGAAGTTTTTGCAAGACTGAAATTTGAGTCAGGGGTGCACAGAGTACAAAGAGTGCCAGAAACTGAATCCTCAGGAAGATTGCACACTTCTGCAGCTACTGTTGCAATATTACCTGAAGTAGAAGAGGTTGACTTTGAAATAGAAGAAAAAGATTTACGCATAGATGTTTATAGATCCAGTGGTCCTGGAGGGCAATCAGTGAATACAACTGACAGCGCAGTAAGGGTCACCCACTTGCCAACAGGGATAGTTGTAATACAGCAAGATGAAAAATCGCAGCACAAAAATAAGGCTAAAGCGCTCAAAGTGTTGAGAGCAAGGCTATACGAAATTGAAAGACAAAAAAAAGAAATGGAAAGGTCAACAATGAGGAAAAGCCAAATTGGTTCTGGAGATCGCTCTGAACGTATAAGAACTTATAACTTTCCACAATCAAGAATAACAGATCATAGAATTAATCTCACTTCACATCGATTAGAACAGATTATAAAAGAAGGTGAACTAGATGAATTTATTGAGGCATTGATTTCACGAAATGAAGCAGAAAGGTTGGCTGGAGGGGGTAATGTTACTTTTTGATGGAAATTTGAAACAAAGCATAGGTATCAGGTTAAAAAGAAGTAAAGTTAGTTGTTCATAAGGTTGACAATTATTTAAATTTATGCTGTAATTAGCAGCTCTATAACTTATAGAAACCATGGAAGTTGACTTTTTTAATCAATATGTTAATAGTAACACCTGAGAGTTAAATAATCTATATGTATATATGGAAAAGCTAGTAAACTTTTTATAGAAAAAGCAAAATATTACAAGCTTGACTTTATCTAATTGTTATATTGATGCTCAGTGCGGAGAAGTTTTAAATGAAGCATTAGAGAATATTAATCTTCCAAATATTACTGAGTGTAAATTAACTTCTAGCGTTATTGGCGCAGAAGGCTCAATAGCAATCACTAAATTGTTAAAGAATGGTAACTTTCCAAATCTTGTTAAACTTGATTTAATTTCTAATGATATTGATGTTGAAAGTGGAATAATATTAATGAGTGCGCTAAGGGATGGTAGTTTTTTAAATATTAAAGAATTTAATTTACTTTATGACAACGTCTGCAACGAAGGCATAGCAGCATTACGTGAATCATGGAACAACA
>NZ_JAIZNT010000012.1:0-29423 GCF_020405475.1 Wolbachia endosymbiont of Tribolium confusum
AAACAGCGATTCAAAGCTCAAAGAAAGTGAAACTATCCAAAATATAATTGGCGGTGTTGATAAAGAGACTGGAGAGTATCAAGGGATAGAGGCATTCCTCAGTAGTGAAAGCATAGTTCATATTGCTCCAAGAATATTAATTGCACCTCAGTTTACTCATCAATTGCCTGAATCTGAAAATCCTAAAAACCCAGTAGTAGCAGCTTTGATAGGAGTAGCAGAAAAGCTGAGAAGCATAATAGTAGCAGATGGTCCAAATACCAATGATGAAGAAGCAATAAAATGGAGAAAAAGTGTAGGCAGCTCAAGAGTTTATATTGTTGATCCATGGGTTAAGGTATTTATTGAAGGAAAAGAAGAAATTTTACCATCTAGCCCATTTATAGCAGGTTTAATAGCGAAAGTAGATAGCGAGCAAGGATTTTGGCATTCACCTTCAAACAAAGAGATAAATGGTATTGTTGGCACAAGCAGGCCTATTGATTTTACGCTCGGTAATACAAATTGCAGAGCAAACCACTTAAATGAAAATGAAGTAACAACTATAATTCATCAAAGTGGCTATAGGCTTTGGGGCAATAGAACATGTTCAGATGACTCAAAATGGGCTTTTTTATCAGTGAGAAGGACTGCGGACCTTATTAATGACAGCCTACTTAGGGCTCATCTCTGGGCAGTTGATCGCAATATCACCAAAACTTATATAGATGATGTGATTGAGGGGGTGAATTCTTACCTGGCAAATTTAAAAGCGCAAGGAGCTATTATCAGCGGAAAATGTTATGCAACACCAGAGCTCAATACACCTATAAATATTGCAAGCGGAAAAGTATATTTTGACTTTGAGTTTACACCATCATATCCAGCTGAACAGATTACTTTCAGGTCACATCTTGTGAGTGGTACAATATTATAAAAAGGGGAGAAAGAGGAAAAATGTTACCGAAAATACTGAGAAATTTTAACGTATTTGTTGATGGTAGAGGCTATGCAGGGAAAATAGATGAAATAACTTTGCCGAAGCTTACCATAAAAACAGAGGAGTACCGTGCTGGTGGTATGGATATCCCAATAAATATTGACATGGGCATGGAAAAGCTTGAAGCAGACTTTACTTTCGCTGAGTATGACTCTGAGCTCTTTAGACTCTTTGGTTTAATAGATGGGAATTCAGTAGCTTTGACGCTCCGTGGAGGGATGCAAGGAAGTGGTAGCAATGATATTGAAGGAGTAATAATCAATTTAAGGGGCATATTCAAAGAATTTGATTTTGGTAGCTGGAAACCTGCTGAAAAAGCCACTCTAAAATGCACTGTAGCTGCCCATTATTATAAACTTACGATAGGTGGCAATGAGCTGATAGAAATCGATGCTGAAAATATGATTAGAAAGATAAATGGTGTTGATCAGATGGCCTTGCTGCAAACGATTTTAGGGATTTAATGGAATAGATGGATGCCTTTTCATATAACCACTTTTTTATTGAAAAATTACTGATAATACTGTATAATTATTAATGTTTTTTAAGCATTTGTGCTATGGCTTTATCTAAATTTCTCGACCCTAAAAATGATATAGCATTTCGCCGTATCTTTGGTACAGAAAAGAATAAAGACATCCTCATTCACTTCCTCAATGATATTTTGAGCTTTACTGGCAAAAATGCAATACAGGATATAGAGTTTTTAAGTACTATTCAAGACCCTGATATCGCATCTAAAAAGCAAAGTATTGTTGATGTGCTATGTAGAGATTCTACAGGAGTACAATGGATAATTGAGATGCAGGTTGCTAAAACCAAAGGCTTTGAAAAACGTGCCCAATATTACGCTGCTAAAGCCTATTCAAGACAAGCAGATAAAGGTGATCAATACCATGACCTTAAGGAAATTATCTTTATTGCTATAGCAGATTGTATACTGTTTCCTGATAAGTCCGAGTATAAATCAAAGCACACTATTCGCGATGAAGATACTAATGAACATGATCTAAAAGATTTTTATTTTGTATTTATTGAATTGCCTAAATTTTCCAAAACTAAAGAAGATCAGCTTTCAAATATAGTTGAGAAGTGGGTGTATTTTTTTAAGTACGCTGATGAAACAAGTGAAGAAGAATTGGAAAGAATAACAGGAAGTGACATAATAATCAAAAAAGCGTACGAAGAGCTAAACAGGTTTAACTGGTCAGAAAAAGAGTTTATAGCATATGAACAGGAGACCAAGCGTATTCGTGATGAACAGGCTGTCCTTGCTCAAAAACTTGATGATGCCAAAAAAGAAGGAAAGATTGAAGGAAAGATTGAAGTTGCAAAAGCGATGTTGACTAATAATGTTGATATTAGCACTATTGTCAAGTGTACAGGTCTTTCTGTCGATGAAGTTCAAGAATTAATTCAAGTTGAGGAAAAATAAACCCTACTATCATCTTTATATTGAGAAATTTAGTATGAAGGATCGTTAATCAAACACAAAAACTATAGTAAAAAAAATTAGTTATGTAAAAGCCGATATAGACTTTTATTTAATTAACTTTTTAAGGAGGAACATGCAAGCTATAACACTTAATAACCCAATAACAGTTGATGGAATTTCTGTTTCAGAACTTACCATTAGACGTCCAAAAGTTAGAGACTATTTGGCAATAGAACGCATTAATGGTAGTGACCTAAATAAGGAAGTGACTTTGACTGCCAACCTGACATCAGTTGCAAAAGAAGCGATTGAAGAGTTAGATATTGCTGATTATGTGAAAGTGCAAGAGGTATTAAAGGATTTTTTTTCACCAATTATACAAAGGACTTGAGGTCAGAAGTATTAATGTTCAGCTCTGTTGTAGGAGGCGGGGTTGAACAAATACTTGAAATGGAAATTAATGAATTTATCCTATGGAATGAAGCAGCGAGGAAGGTACAATGTCAACGTTATCTATAAAAATTGGAGCAGTCCTAGATGGCAGTTTCAGTACTGTAATAAAAGGAAGTAGCAGTCAACTTACTCATCTTGGTGAGAATATAAGAAAGCTTGACTCATCTTTAAAATCAGTATCAAAGTTTAAGCAGTTAGGTCATGATGTTTTGACTAGCAAGAGGTCATGGAAAGGCTTTGAAGATCAAGTAAAATCTTTAGCTAAACAAATGAAAGCGGTGGAGAAACCAAGTAAAACTTTAAAAGCAGAGTTTGATAAAGCTAAGTTTTCTGCAACAAAAGCAAAAGAAGCATATTTGAAAAAGAGAGATGCTTTGCATTCATTTAATGAAGAAGTAAGGAAAAGTGGAAGAAATATTAAGTCATTAGTAAGTGATCAATATAAACTTGGTTCTTCTATTGAAGTGCTAAAAGGTAAGTATGGTAAGCTTGGGTCTGCAATACGTAGTCACCAAAGTTTTTTAGCAAGTAAAGCACATTTTAAGTCACAAATTATAGAGACTATTGGACTAGGGCTTTCACTTGCAGCACCAATTAAAGTTGCTATTGACTTTGAAAGTGCTATGGCTGATGTTACAAAAGTAGTTGATTTTGATGAAAAGACAAAGGAAGCTGATAAATTTGCAAAAAAGTTAAAAGAGATGTCACGTACTGTACCATTATCAGCCGCAGAACTGGCACAAATAGCTGCAAGCGGTGGTCAACTTGGTATCAAAAAAGAAGATCTTTTCAAATTTACAGAAACGGTGGCAAAAATGTCTACAGCATTTGATATGTCTGCAGAGCAAGCAGGTGATTCCATAGCTAAACTCTCTAACGTTTATGGAATTGATGTTAGTGAAATGGAGCACGTTGGTAATGTAATCAACCACTTATCAGATAACACTGCTGCTAAAGCAAAAGATATGGTTGAAGCTCTAGCAATAGTTGGTGGTACTGCAAAGCAGTTTGGATTAAAGTTTGAACAAACAAGCAGTTTAGTAAATGCTTTCATTAGCTTAGGCAAACAACCAGCGAAAGCTGCAACTGCTATAAATGCTTTACTTTCTAAGCTTCAAACTGCTGAAGGTCAAGGAAAAGAGTTTAAGGCAGCACTAGAAGAAATGGGCATAGCCGCAGAAGAAATGGTACAAAGGATAAGTGAAAATGGGGAAGAAGCACTACTTTACTTCTTTCAAACTCTAAAGAAAATGGATAACCAGGAGCGTTCTACAATCCTTATGAAACTTTTCGGTCAGGAATATCAAGATGATATTGCATTATTAGCTGGAAGTTTTAGTAAGTACAAGGATGCAATAAAGCTGCTAGCTAACAAAGAAGAGTACAACAATTCTCTGCAAGATGAGTTTAAAAATCGTGCAGATACTACAGCCAATAAACTACGGCTCCTTCGCAATGCAATAGCTGAAGTTGGTATGAATCTGGGCTCAGTGATGCTGCCTACTTTAAAATCTATAGCTGAATTTTTACAAGAAAAAACTAGGAGCATAGCCTTATTTGCAGAAAAATACCCAACTTTAACTACAGCAATCATGGGAACTATAGCAGCTTTAATAAGTTTAAAAATCTTAGTAGTGGGCTTAGGTTATGGGTTCGCTTTTTTAGCAAGTACAGTTCTCGGTTTAAGAGCAAAAATAATCGCAACTTTTTCATTTTTATCAGCTACAGTTTTTCCTGCAGTAGTAACAGGACTAAGAGCAGTAACGCTTGCTGTAATGAGTAATCCTATAGGGCTTTTAATTACTGGACTTGTCACTGGTGCAGCACTTGTTATCACTAACTGGCAAAAAGTGAAGGAATTCTTTGCTAGTTTTTGGAAATCAATCATAAAACCGATAGGAGAGGCTTTTTCATGGATGGGAAATACAGTTAGTAGCATATTTGGGAAAGTGTCAGAAAATAGTCCAATAAAAGAATTTGAGAAGAGAAAAACTGTTATTTCGTTAGTTGATGGAGAAGCTAGCAATGTACTTTCTAAAAATAGTGTTTTTAATAATGGGAATCTTTTATCAAATAATGGTGTGATGAAAGGAATTTCTAAAAATAGCTGGAATAATGTTAAAATTAAACATGCTATCGCAGAAAAGAAATCTATAGCAGATGAGAAAGATCTCAATCTAAAAGAGTACGTAAAAAGCAAATATGAAAATAAAACTTTTAACCAAACTCAACATAATTATTTCAACATAAGTGTACAAGCAGCACCAAATCAAGATGTTCGTAGCCTTGCTGATGAAGTAATAAAAAGGATAAGAGAAAAATCACGTGATGTTCTGTTTGATACCATAGACCCTGTTTATTAAAATGTTGTCTCTTGGCCCGTATAAATTTGTTCCAAGAAGTTTAAAGTATAATAGAGAGAATCGTTGGAGCACAATTGAGTGTATTGAAAATATGCCATTATTGCAAAATATCGGTCAAGGTGCAGAAAATATAGATTTAGAAGGAACGATTTATCTGCATAATCTCAACAGGCTAAATCAATTAAAGAATATGAAAAAAGCTGAAAAGCCACATGTTCTAGTAGATAATTTAGGTAATATTTTAGGACAATTCGTAATTACCAGTTTAGAAGAAAAGCAGATGTATTTTTTACCTAATGGACTACCAAGAAAAGTTGAATTTAGTCTGAGTTTGAAGAGCTATAGATGACTATATATTACTTAACCAAAGAAGGAGAAATGCTAGACCTGATTTGCTGGAAGCATTACGGATTTACGGATGGAGTAGTAGAATTAGTACTAGCAGAGAACTTAGGTTTGGCAGAATACGGAAGCTTTTTGCCTGCAGGATTAAAGATAAAGCTTCCTGTTATTCAGAAAACAGTACAAAAGTCAAAATTAAAGGTCTGGGAATAAATGCAACCAGATTTTATAATAGATAAATGTGAATCAATTAAAGATAGAATTATATCATTGCGCCTTACCGATGAATCTGGGACAATAGACGATGTAGTTGAAGTGTGCATTGATTACAGAGATGAAAACTTAAATATTCCGAATGAATTAAATATCGCTTTGGGTTACAGAGAAACCGGAGTGATACCTATGGGTATATATACAGTTAATGAGATTACGGTGCAGAACCCACCTAAGACTTTACTTATAAAAGCTCATGCAACAAACTTAAAATTATCATTAAAGGAGAAAGTATCTAAAGAATGGCATCAAATTACTCTAGGTAACTTGGTTAAGGAAATAGCAGAAAAGCACGGATATGGATGCAGAGTTGCAGAAGAATTTGAAAATGTGTTGATTCCACATATTAACCAAATAGAAGAAAGTGATATAAGTTTATTAACAAAAATAGCAATAGAATACGAGGCAATGGCAAAGCTAGCTGGCGGATATATACTTTTTATTCCAAAAGGCAAAGCCAAATCAGCAACTGGAAAAGCTTTAGGAACAACAGCTATTAGACCTCAAGACACGATAAATTGGAAAGTGCATTTTACCGTGAGTAGGTACAACTCAGTGGTTGCAAAATGGCATAGCTATGAAAAGGGTGAAACTATACCAGAAACAGTTGGCTCTGGTAGTCCAAGTTATACCATACAAACGCTTTACTCTAATGTAGAATCAGCACTAAGTGCAGCAAATGCTAAGTTAAAACAACTAAAGCGAAATAATGCAGTATTGGATATCACTATGCCTGGTAATCCAGAACTATTTGCAGAGGCGAAACTTAGCTTGTTAGGGTTTCATCAAGATATAGACGGTGAATGGATAATTGACAGAGCAGAACATGTGTTAGATAGTTCAGGTTATCGCACTGGATTATCAGCATCAACGTTAAGAAAAAATCAGTAAACCAAATGTTTAATGTTGAAAAAAGTATTGAATATGAATAGAGACTCAAGAAATAAGCTACACTTTTGGTGGTTTATAGTAACAGTAGTATTTGTTATTATTACCTATTGCTATATGAAAGCAAAAGCTACAGATAATTATAAAACAATACTGCGGATTGCATCTGAAAATTGTAACTTAGAAATTGTAAAGTTTTCAGTAAAAAATTTATTAGATGTAGATACGCAAATTTCTAAACTTACTACACTACATTATGCTGCAGGAGAAGGATGCTTAGAAGTTGTCAAGTTTTTGATAGACAAAGGAATTAATGTAAATATTATAAACGGGTATGGAAGTACAGCACTTCACAATGCTGCATATCGAGGAGATTTAGAGATCATAAGGTTTTTATTGGAGAAAGGTGCAAATCCTACAATCAGAAATAAAGATGGAAAAACACCAAGGAAAGTTGCTGTATTAAGATCGCGGCACAATAAAGATAAACCTTACAGGGAAATCATTAAGCTACTTGCTAAAGTGGAGGATCAATATAAATCTGAAAAGTAAGCTATCATCAACAATTATTCATAATAAATTCACATTTATGCAAAATCAAAAAATCCCACTAGCAGTAATAATAACGATGGTAATACAGACCATAGCAGCAATTTGGTGGCTTGCCAAGCTGGATTTACGGGTACACATGCATGATAAATTTATAGAGCAGAACAATGGATTGGCTGTTACGGTATATTGTCTGGAAGAACGGGTAAAAAATCTTTCTGAGGAATTGGATGAACTTAAAGCTGATTTAAAGTAATTATTCTTCTACTTTTGGTGTATAAGGATCAGATTGAGATTGACGATCCTTCCAGTTTTCGATGTATTGCTCAACTAATTGAGGATCCCCTGTTATAATCAGTAGATTCTCAGCATTTCTTGATTCAGCTGCATAGGTGAAATTAAAAGAGCCAGTTATTATTTTGTTATCATCAATAATCATTATTTTACTATGAGCAATCGCTGGTTTAAAGTCTACCCAAATTGGGATTTTTTGCTCAAACAGCTCATTGATAACACTATACTTTGAGCTAACTTGCGATCCGTCGAGAATAACCATGACATCAACTCCACGCTTTTTAGCTTGAACTAAGGATTCAGCAATAGGCTTTGAGGTAAATTGGTATGCCTGAACCAACACGGATTTTTTAGCATGATCCACGGAATCAATTATTAGGTTGGTGCAATTTTCTCTAGGAGTGAAACATACAGTAGTACTTGGACAAGAAACACAACCTGATAAAAGCAAACAAGTTAAAAAAATCAATAAATATCTAAACATGGCCAAATATATTCTTTCAGTCGACGGTGGAGGCATAAGAGGTATTATACCTGCTATTGTTCTAGCTGAAATAGAGTATAGAACAAAAAAGCCAATCTCTCAAATGTTTGACTTAATGGTCGGAACTTCTACAGGTGGTATTATCGTTGCCGGATTATGTAATAAACAATACTCTGCTCTCGACTTAGTTGATCTCTATCAGAAAGACGGGCCACATATCTTTAAGTCTTCATTTTTCAGAAGATCAATATTTTCCTGGCTAAATTGTGCACAGTATTCATGCAAAAATATTGAATGCGTTCTGAATAGATATTTTGGTGATTCTACTCTTGCAGATGCAACAAGTAATTTAATGCTTACAAGCTACGATATTAAGAACAATTATCCCTTCTTCTTTAAAAGCTGGAGAGAAGATAGAAATTTTATCAAATTGAAAGATGCATTACGAGCTACAACTGCAGCACCTACTTACTTTGTACCTAAATATCTTAAAATCAACCAAAAGGAAATGGTATTAGTGGATGGAGGGGTGTTTGCCAATAATCCAGCGGCTTGTGCATATGCAAGTGGTAAGAAATTGTTTCCAAATGATGATATTGTACTGTTATCGATAGGTACTGGAAGAACAGATAGAAGCATAGCTAATTCAAGGAGATTTGGAAAAATAGGATGGATCAAGCCACTACTGAATGTGATGTTTGCTTCAAGTTTAGATGCAGTAAACTATCAACTTAATCAAGTTATAGGTGATAAATATATACGAATACAATCGCAATTAAAAATAGCATCACCTGACATGGATAATATTACATCAAAAAATATCAAATCTCTTCAGCAAGAAGCAAATGCAATGATAGAGGATAATCAGAAAGTGATAGAGAAATTCTGTATAGAAATATTAAATATATAACTATTTTTACTTATATCTTAATATATTGTTTAACACAATTCAATTTTCACACTCATCAGCAGTTAGGCCACTTGCTCGCAAAATAACATCATTAGAAACACCTGCCTTCACTAGATTTTTCGCAACCTTGATCTTTTCTGTTTTTTTTACTTTCTCTTTGCTATTCTTCATATCCCTAGATAAAAATTTCTTCACTAATTCTTGCTCTTCAGTTTTTCTTAGTAAATTAAGTAGTTCACTATCTTCATTTATTTTAGGTAGCAGAACTTTAATATTCACTGATAATCCTTCTGCTATTTGATATAATTTATCAAATGATATGGCAGTGTATCCTATTTCATACTCGTGTATTTCCTTGAGTGTTAAACCAACTTTGTTTGCTAAATCTTTCTGAGTATACCTTTTTATCAATCTCCATTCTCTTATTCTTTGCCCTACTCTGTAGTATATAGAATCAGTGCAGACTTCTTTCTCTGTATTATCATACTCGTAAATAGATAAACCCGTTGCCTGGGAAATAACATCAGTAGAAACCCCTTCTTTCACTAGATTTTTTGCTATTTCCAACCTTGCCTCTTCTTGATTAATTTTTTCGCTAATATGAACAAACCTGACTAATGAAGGTACTATTTTGCCTAACTTTTGATTCTCGTATATTTTCGTTAGATAGAGTATTTCTTCGTCTTCATCTTCATACTCTCTTACTGTTATTGGTTTAGGTAACAGATCTACAGCATTAACTGACAATACTCTTGCTATTACATATAGTACTTCAATTGGAATAGGGCTATATCCATTTTCATAACTGTTTACTTCTTGGTATGTTAAACCTGTTTCACTTGCTAATTCTATTTGAGTATGCCCTCGCATTAACCTGCTATTTTCTATTTTTTGTCCTATTTTGTAGCTTATAGAACTAATATCTCTTACAGAAACAAACATATATACCTTACTTAGAAACAAATTTTCATGCAATTTGATCAGCGGATAAACCAATTATTTGCAAAATAATATCAACAGAAATTCCCCCTTTTACTAAATCCCTTCCAACTTTGATCCTTTCCGCTTTTCTCACTTTTTCTTCACAAATCCTTATACCTTCAAACAGAGATTCTCTTAATGCATTACGTAGTTCTTGGCTCTCAATTTCTTTGTATTCTTTAATCAAATCAGGTAGCTCATTTTCTATTTTTTCATCTGCATCTTCTGTTAGCTCAAGTAGGTCCATGATATTGATCGATAGCGCTTCTGCTATTACATATAATTTATCAAGTGGAACAGAAGTCCTTCCTTGCTCATAGTTGCTTATTTCGTCACGTGTTGTACTCATTTTCTCTCCTAAATCTTTTTGAGTATACTCTCTCAATAGCCTCCATTCTTTTATCTTTTTTCCTATTTGGTAGTAGATAGAACTAACTTTTTCTTCAACACATTCATTAGCAGAAAGGCCAATTGTTTTTGCAATAATATCAACAGAAACTCCCGATTTAACCAAACCCTTTGCAATTTTTATTCTTTCCGATTTTCTACTACTTTTCTCACTAACTTGGACAAATTTGGTTAGCAAACAAAACATTCTACGTAACTCCTGATCATTAATCTTTTTATATTCTCTTACTAGATTTAATATTTCTTCTCCCTCATCTTCAAGACAGCTTTTTGATATAGGAATTAGATCCGTAATACTAATTGATAGTGCCTCAGCTATAGCATATAACCTTTCAATTGGAATTCTACGGTTTCCTTTCTCATATTGCAGTATTACCCAGTATGTTACACCAATTTTCTCTGCTAAATCCTTCTGAGTATATCCTCGCTCTAACCTCCAACTTTTTAATTTTTCTCCCACTTTATAATCTAGACTTTTTTCCACATAAAGAACTATACGTAATATTTTCTACTATAGCTCAAATCTATTATAGTTCAAAGGTTACAGTAACTATGAAACCTTAAAGCCCCCTACAAGTTTCTTTACTACCTCCACATACCCTATTTACCCATGAAGACAATACTTCATCATTGCTAATCTCTTTTATAGCATACTTTTCATTCCATATGCCACATCTAGTGAAATTACCTCTTTCTACCACTTCCTTAAGCTTCACTCCCCCAAAGAGGCAATTCTTTCCTATCTCTTCGCCTCTTTTTTGTAACTCAGCCCACATTTCCTTGTTTTCTACTCTCAATTGTACTTGATCATATTTTTTTACATCATAGTACAATATAATATTTAGCTTACCAATGCTCGTAGGAAATTCTAACATGATAGAGCTACCATCTGATATATCAGTATAGTTTCTTATACCTCCCTTTTCACTTTTAACTTCAACTGCATCATTACCAATTTTTAAAATATTACTTCCTAACTCTCTCAGTATTTTGGCTACCTCTACCTTACTATCATCAGAAAATTCTATATACGATGTTGTATTGTCTATCTCGAGATCTATTAAGGATCCTTCTTGCACAGCACTTTCGCCAGCTTTTTCTAGTTCTTCTAGTCTCTTATCTATCTGTGGCTGAACTTCTGGCTGTAGCTCATTATAAATTTCACCTATCAGTTTATTCTCCAATAAAGTATCATGAAACTCTGCACCGCTTAGCATTAATTTACGTATTAGCTTTTTTCGATCACTTCTTTCTAATCTGTGAAAATGTGTACCTAATACTACATATTCTGCAAAACTCCATTCTCCATCATTACATGCATTTAGCCTTGCTCCAGCAGCTAGTGCTTCGTCTACAACCTTGTGCAGTTCATTTGGACTTTTTGCTCTTACCACAGCACTTTTAAGCCAGCTCAACTTTTCTGCACTTGGCTTTATTTTTTGCAAAGCTGAAGCAAATGGATTCAACCCTTCTGGATAATCTGCTTGATTACTCAAAGGTTTTGTGCCATATATGTAATCAAGTCCCTTTCCGTAGTTGATTTGAACGTCTCTATTAGGGAAGGGCACTTCTCCAGGTTTTTTAGCCTTATTGGTTTTGCTTACAAAGGTGGACTGCTGGCTAGTACGACCAATTCCTACAATAGCATTTAACATCTCACCTTTTGATAATTTATCAAGATCAACGTTTAATTGATAAGTACCTCCTTTCTTATCATCAAAAGGTACAATTATTTTATTACCCATATTAGCCTCCGCTATTAAATATACTTTCTAAGTGTATAGTTATTATACACTCTACTACTCATTATAAATTATAGTGAGTAGATTTGCAAATACTTTCTGCTATAACAATCCGTTTTCTCGAAAGCTGAAATAGCCTCCACTTGTGATGATAATATGGTCAAACAATTTTACGCTTACAGTACTACATGCTGCTGCTAAGCTCTTCGTTACTTCTTGATCTTCTTCTGATGGTTCTAAGCGTCCCCCAGGATGGTTGTGTGACATTATTACTAATGTTGCATTCTTTATTAATGCTTTTCTTATAATTTCCTTTATGTACACTGGTGCTTTTTCCATTTCACCAATATAGGATTCTTCTCCGATTAGTTGGCGCCTTTTATTCAAGTACAGTATTTTTACACATTCCCTCTCTGCATGACCTATACTTACGTTCAAGTATTCTACTAGCCCTTGTAAGTCCATTATTGGCTCACTCTTGAGTTTTTCTCTCATTACCCTTTCTAGCGTTTCCTTAACACACATAATCATTGCTACTGCAGAATCAGTCACTCCTTCTATAACTTTCAGGTCATCCATTTCTCTACCTAAAATCCTTCCTACTCCCGTATAAGTGTTCACCAGATTTTTAGCAATTTCTTGAGCTTGCGGCCTTTCATGTACTGCACTTAAAAATGTTTCCATTATTTCACGATCAAGTAGTGCTTTGCCTTTGCTTTCTAATATTCTGAATTCGATTTCTTCTTTACTTTTATTCATATAATTTACCTTTCACTAACAACAAACTTTTTTTAGATATTTACTGCTGTTTTTTATCAGCATTGGCATAGAGCCATAGCTTTCGAGTGAAGTCAAATCAATTTTTCAATCTTTTTTACTTATTTTTTCATGAATAGGTAAAGATATTAATACATATTTATTTTCAAGTTATGTAAAAAGGTTGTTGTTAATCAATTATTTTAGAAATAACATCAGTAGAAAAGCCTAATTTAAGTAAATTATTTGTAACTTTTATTTTCTCTACTTTATCAATCTTCTCTTTGTAAATTTGCTTTCTTTGCAATAAAAATTCTACCCATATATTTAGCTCATCTCGTGATTCTTGATTGTCAATTTTTCTATATTCTCTTGCCAAACCTAATAACTCATTTTCTGCTTCACCATCTTCGCAATCATTTTCTTTGTATTCCTTTATCAGATCTTCAGTATCCACTGATAATTCTTTTGCTATTTCCCATAACCTTTCACTTAAAAGAGTAACGCTACCTTGTTCATAGTGATGTATCTGTGAGGGTCCTACATTAAGCTTTTTTGCTAATTCTTCTTGTGTATATCCTCTGATTATTCTCCACTTCTTGATCTCTTGTCCTTCATTTGAATGCTCAGAACCTTTTTCCTTCTTATTATCATATTCATCAGTTGATAAGCCTGTTGCCCGATAGATAATCTCAGTAGCAAACCCCGCCTTCACTAGATTCTTTGCAATTCTTATTCTTGCTGCTTTTATATTACTTTCTTCCTCAGCTCGGACAGATTTGGTTAACATATAAATTGCTTTGTGTCCTCCTGTTTTTTCTATGAAATTATACATTTCCTGGGTCTTAGCTTTGTCAAAACAACTATCTTCTCTTAGCACCCTTAGTCTTGGAAAGAGATTTCTAATAGGAATTGATAATGCATTTGCTATCACTTTTAGCCTTTCAATTGGAATGCCACATGTTCCTTGCTCGTATCTTAGCAGTGTGTAATAGTTTATGCCTGTTTTGCCTACTAAATCCTTCAGGGTATATTTTTGTTTTAACCTCCAACTTCTTACTTTTTGTGCTATCTGATACCTTATAGAGATATTTGCCATAAATATTATACAGATTAATACTACCAAATAAAGATATACAAAATGTTTGCATTTTAGTTGAATATTTCTTCACAATTGTGTATAATTATTAATGCTTTCTTGGTTAATTTGTCATGGCTCTTTCGAAATTTCTAGATCCTAAGCTTGATTTAACATTTAAGAAAATCTTCGGCACTGAAAAAAATAAGAATATCCTTATTCACTTTTTGAATGACATCTTAGGCTTTACTGGAGTCAATACTATTCAAGATGTTGAGTTTCTCAGCACTATTATGAACCCTGAGATTGCTTCTGATAAACAAAGCATCGTTGATGTCCTCTGTAAGGATTCTCTCGGAAATAGGTATATTGCGGAAATGCAGCTCGCTCGTGATAAAGGCTTTGAAAAACGTGCTCAACTTTATGCTGCTAAGGCTTACTCAAGACAATCCGGCAATTACATTGATTTTAAGACTGTTTTCTTTATTGCTATTTCTAATAGTACTCTTTTTCCTTCGGATGTTTATTATATTTCTACTCATAATATACGCGATATAAAAACTAATGGACATTATTTAAAAGATTTTCAATTTGTCTTCATTGAACTACCTAAATTTACAAAAAGTAAAGTAGAGCAGTTGGAAACTACTGTTGAGAGATGGTGCTTTTTCTTTAAGTATGCAGAAGAAACTACGGATGAAGATTTAAGAAAAATAGCAGAAAAGTCACCGATAATAAAGTTAGCGTATGACGAGTTAGATAAATTTCATTGGAATGAGAAAGATCTTGTAGCTTATGAAGAAAGGGTAATGGATTTACAAAAAGAAGCTGCTATCTTGGAACAAAAACTCGATGATGCTACTCAAAAAGGTAGAAAAGAAGGTAGACAAGAAGGCATTCAAATCGGCCATGAAAAAGGTAAAATTGAAGGTAAAATTGAAGTTGCCAAAAACTCACTCAAGGCCGGTGTCTCTATTGATGTTATCGCTGAAATCACTGGCCTTTCGGTAGATGAAATTAAACAACTTCAGGAAGAAATAGCATGATATAGCTGTTTGTCCACTGTTGTATTGTTTAAGTAGCTTCTAGGTTTGTTATCAGCAATGTCGTTAGGTTGATATCCACTATTAACTACCTGCTGCTCATCACACATCTTTTCAATATTGCCTTTTAAATTACTCAGAAACTTCTCATTTTTCGGACAAACTTCTTTTGCAACTGAATATAAAGTATTTGGTATTTGACAGTATCTCTCGTTCCTTACGTGGCCTGCTATATTTAAATATACTTTAAAAAAGTTAACATCTTTTACTAATACTCCAGATTGTTTAGCTGTTTTTTCAAGTGTCTTTTCAAATTCTTCTACAATATTCAGTGTGTTAGCCAGAGCTTCTTCAGGGGTAATGGAACAAAACTTAGGGAGAGGATATTTTTTATCTAGAAAACTTTGTAATAAGAAGAACATCAAGCCAATATTATTACTCATACAAACCTCACTACTAAATTGGCTAGTGTACTGTTTAGTTGGATTTCTTGCTGTATCAGAATGATCTGAGCCATTTTCTGGAATCTCAGGTAATTCAACTTTTAAAGGGGAATATACAAATCGAGAAATACCTTTAATAGCATCTACAATAGTATTAGCAACAATATTTATCCATGAAGATGTTCTTGCTGCACTATTTGTTGCTATTTCAGATTGATCTATATAGTAATGGCTATCTTGGTAATTAATGTTACGCTTCTGTACTCTATGATGCTTATGTCTTGTACGATGCATACCATCTCCATGTCTACTATGATCCTTATGTCTTTTGTGCCTAATAGGATGATTACTACTTGCAGCCTCTAAAGGTGCAGAACTTTGTAACTTAACGATAGAACTAATGTAACCATTCATATTTAGTTTGTCACTAATACTATCTGCATTATTTATTTTATCTATTTCATTACTTAACAATATTTCTGTGTCATTAAATTTTATAGATAATGTCTCCATTTTAGGCTGCTTATAAAAATCTTTAAGACATATAGTACAAAACTTATTTTTTTCCACATCAGCATCAAAAATGTTGGTAATCATCAAGTCATATCCAGAATAAAGAAAAGTATATTGCCCTGCTTCTTTAGATATAATTAATTCACTTTTTTCTTCTACATCTTGAGGTGTAACTACAATTACTTCTTTAGTCCTGTCAAATATCAAAGGTAGTGGTTTTAACTCTAATTCAGAACTTATTTTCATAGGCGCATTATTAAGAATAACTTGTAATTCCTTATACCAGTTATTTACAAATGCATCTTTTAGTCTAACCGTTATTACATCTTGCTTTAAGGCAGTAGCTGATATAGATAACTTAATGAGTAAATCATTTTCGTCTCTGATAACCTTTGATATTGGCTCTATACTTAAGTCACTATTTACTTGTTGCACCAACCGACGTAAATCTAACGTATCCTTTAAACTGTTCTTTTTATTGAAATCATCATAAATTACAACTTCTGGAATAGGAAGGTTTTCTATATCAAGTGTCTCATGACCTGAAGTAATGGCATACACATTCTCACCACCACTGCCAATTAGATGACTTTTTTGTAAAAAATTATTATTAATTATGTCATGATTTCCATGCCCCATAACAACAGTTTCGTTATTTGTACTTACAAAAAGAGACATCCTTAAATGGTCTGCTACAGTTGGATAACTTTCAACAATCTCATCAATAGTTTTATCAGTACTATGCATTGCATATGAATTGTCTTTTCCTATTTTTATCTCAGTATTATCACTCAGTACATAAGAGGCATTAGTTGGAATATCTGAAATTGTTATATCAAACTTTTCATTAATAGACTTACCTTTCGATAAAGTTGACAGGAAACTAAAAGTAACATTTCTTATTGTATGAGTCATATTTCTATAACCAGCATGCCAATGATTGATATCTTTAATGTTTTTAATATTAACGCTTGCTAAGTCAAAAAGGGTATAGTTAAATAAAAAATTATGCTTTCTTTGTCTTGTAAGAGAGAAATCAGGTTCAATATTAATGTTAGCTTTTCCCTTATCAGAAAGAATAATGTAATCAAAATTTCCGTTACTTGATTGGTCTAAATTATTTATTTCAGTACTAGGTCTTACTATTACTTTCTTTTCACTAGGTCTATAACAATATGGTATGGTAATATTATCAGGAGTGTTATTACTTAAGCCACCTTGACCATCTATATATTTTACATCGCATCCACAATCCACTATATCCTGTTTTCCTTTCCTACCATAAATTATATTCATATTTTTTATTCTAATATCATTAGAAGGTGAGAATATTGAACTATCATTTTTATGTGAGTCAGGTTTTATGTTGAGATTCTCATTCAAGGAAAACTCTGCTAAGTTTAGTGTATTATTTCCACCACCTCCATCTAACCTGCCTGTAACCCTATTACCTACTAGGATGAACAAATCATCTTTATCACCTCCAGTAAAGTCCTTATCACCATCGTCTACCAAGAAAACATTAGGACTATATTTAAATCCAATTGCTCTATCTCTGCCTTTTCCCAATGCAATTAAAGTATAATCTCCTGTTCTATTTGCCTGATAATCCAAGCCTATTGTATCATGACAAAGGTAAGCATTTTCACCTCCACTTTCATGACGTATTGAATCAGTTGGAAGACAGAATAACCTCCCTTCATCTGGAGCATCTGGTTTTGCTCTGTCATAAATTACATTATTTACTTCCTTATCAAAAAATGCCACATTATCTAAATCATCTTGAATTTTAACCTTACATTTTTCACGTTCTAACTTCTGGAATATACCTTGACCACCAACTTTACAGTGCTGTGTTGTATCACTTTTTATTTCAGATTCGTCTGGATACCACCCCATAGTAGTTCTGCAGACTTCTTTTCTTAGAGCCTGTACGTGATCTCAAAAAAGGGATAGAATGAGAGGATAAAGTATATAAAGTAGGATATGCGAAATTTATATCCAAGTGATATAAGTCGAGAAAAGTTTGAGATTATTGTAGCAGATCTGGAGTCTTGCAGGAAGAGGACAAAGCCAAGAACACTTGATTTATATGATGTATTTTGTGGAGTGTTATACGTCTTAAAAAGTGGCTGCCAGTGGAGAATGTTACCAAAAGAGTTTCCAAAATGGCGGAATTGTTACGACTATTTTAAGAAGTGGAGTGAAAAAGCAGATGCAAATAAAGAAAGTGTTCTGGAGCTGGTATTAAAAAAAAATAGTTGGCGTGGTCCGACAAAACAATGGTCGGAAAGAAAAAACCAGCTTCTGCATAATTGATGCACAAAGCGTAAAAAATGCAGATACTGCTGAAGAAAAAGGCTATGATGCAGGCAAAAAGGTTTCAGGAATAAAACGCCATATTGCGGTAGATACGCAAGGTTTACCCCACGCAATTTATATAACAACGGCAGAAATAACTGATCGTAGTAGCGCTGTGAGAATGGTTAAAAATGCTAAAGAAAACCTATCTGAAGTTAAAAATATACTAGTTGATGCTGGCTACACAGGAGAAAATTTTGCAACACAAATAAAAGCAACTATTGGCGCTACCGTTGAAGTAATAAAGCGAAACGAATTACACACCTTTGTCGTATTGCCGAAAAGATGGGTTGTTGAGAGATCTTTTGCTTGGTTGCAAAAATGTAGGCGATTGTGGAAAAATTGCGAGCGGAAACTCAACACTAGCCTGCAAATGGTCGTTCTTGCTTTCGCTGCTTTGCTTCTGAAAAGATTATGAACAGGCTCTTATAGTAAAAGTGTAACAAGAATCTATAATTGACTTTCCGGTAGGGAAAACATATTTTTGGATATCATTATGTTGTTTTAAATATTCAAGCCCTCGCTTTACTAGTTGATCGTTAGCCTGTTTTTCTTCCATTAATTCTTCTATATATTGTTCAGGTTTTATACCTACAAATGCACGTAACCCTTCAATAATTCTTTCTCTTCCAGTTAAGTGAACTATCTCATCAATTTTATCAACTCTTTTTACTGCCATATAAATATCAGTACCAATAAATACTACAGCTCCAATTGTAGTACCAATAGGACCAGTAACACTTGATACCCCCTCTAGTACTTCAAAAGCCTCAGCAACTTCTATACCAATCTCTGCAGCATCAGCTCCCAAATAAATGCTATCTCCTATAACTGGTATTAGAGCATCTTTATCACCACTTTCTAGTTCTCTAATTTGATTCACTAAATCATAAACAACAAAAGCTGAAGTACTACGAGCAAGAAAAGGTGATGCTGCCTTTAAAGATCTACCAAGAAGTAACTTACCATCTATAATGAAACCACTTCCTTGAGCATTAACAACTTTCACAATTTTAGTAAGCCCTCGACCTCCAGCAATAAACCCTAAATTAATTGCTACTCCTGTGTAATCACCGCTTAAAAAATCAGCTAAAACATTTTTAGCAATCATACCATGCATTAGAATGCTAGAAACTTTTCCTACCTTGTTTAAGTGGCTTATAGCCTCTCGACTACGAACTATCTTATTGACTAAACCTTGGAACTTACCTGTAACTTCAACTTGGCCTGCTAAATCAATGAACTGAACGCGTTTACTTTCATCTTCTACACCTTTTATATAATAAACAAATATTTCGCTATTGATTTTAATTTTATTAACGTTTCTTTTCTCACTCTTTTCTTCATTAAATTCGTCTATATCTTTCCATAAAGCTAAACAGCGGTTAGTATCCCTTTTCCTTCTATGACCTAAACAACTACCTAGATTGAACCTATTTTTTGGTTCGATTAATGACCTTCCTGAAGTAGCAGCTATAGGATGTAAGAGAGTAAACTTTTCAACACTTTTAACCATAGAAGATATTTTACTTTGCTGATTATTTTCTTCAGCCAATATTAATTTAGAGCACTTATCTACTATATTTTGATCATATCCATTTAACGAAAGATCGTTTTGTAAATTCTTTGATAACGATGAAACCTGAGTGCTATTCGATTTATCTCTAAATTCAGTGAGTTGCTCTAAACTACAGAAATTTTCTGTAAAGCTAACCTGGTCCTGAAGTGAAGAAAAACCAAGACATTGATATGTTGGTTCTTTGTTTTCTCTTTCAAAACCTTCAACTGATATTAAACATTTAAAGTCATTTTCTACTTTAGGACTATATTTACTTTTATTCTGGTAATTTTCTGAAGCTTTACCAATTAAACTTTGTATTTTTCCTACCTCGTGTAAGCTAAACTTATCTAATCTGCGTATTGTTATTGGTTCTAAGCCTAAATCAAACTCCAATGTAGAAATCCTATAAGACTTACTATTATTCCAACCTTTTATCTTGATCGTATGATTGGACCTCTTATCACAAAATATCAGATCTGTACCACTACTAGAAACTTCAATCTGATTAGGAGCAATATTCTTTAATATCATTACTCCTATGCGTTCCTCCTCTTGCCCTACAAAAGTTGAAATATTTCTCTCTAATTTTTGATTATGCTCAATATTAGTAGAGTTACTAAAATCTATAATGTATTCTTTTACAACCTTTTTATAGTCATCTCTAAGCTTGTCTTTATACTCCATTACATTATCGATGTTCTCTAATAAACCAGGAGATGGAAAAAGATCATTGTTATTCCAGAGAGAATAAGAAATATTTTCCCATTTACTTCGATCAGTATAGAATCCTTCTATTCTAATGATAAAAGGAATTTCACTTTCTCTTATTAATAAAAGAGCATCTTTATCTTTGTATTTCTCAATATCTTCAAGACGGGAATCTATCACTACATGATCATCTTCAAAATCTTTAGGCAATAAAAACATACTCTGAGCTTGTGTAGCTTGTAAAAAGGGAACTAATTTGCCTTTTCCTGAAGAAGAACATGACATTGACTGTATGTTAGGGATAAAAGCTTCTCCTTTTTTGTTCATAATTATAAAATGCCTATGATTATGATCTTGCAGGTAGTTTTTTACTTGAATACTAATGTTGCTATAATTTAAATGCAAGTCACATTGCTGGATTGAAAAACCTTTTTCAACCTCTGGTATAAATAATGTGTCCACTTTTTCATCATCTGAATTATTATCAATCTTAACTTCTTTATTATTTATATCATCAGTAATAACATATACGTCCCTTCCTTTTCCTCCTCTCGCAAACATAGTGCCTTGATCAAAGTTGATTACATCATCTCCTGAAGAACCAAAAACCATATGTGGAACAACACTATTATCTTGACTCTGTGTTTTGTCTCTAATAACACTCAAAACTTTATAATCCTTATCATCGTTTAAAATCTTTTTGTAATGATTTTCAACATCCTTAAAATTACCTAAAGAATGTTCTGAATGTAATTCAAATGAATTAATCTTTATAGTTGCTGAGTCTGATCTCTCAATCTTAGGAACAATATTACTACCATTTTTATCTATCAGTACAAAGTGAGGTTTTTTACTGCTCTGCTCGACATAATTTTTTACATCAAGAGTAAATTGATTATTTTGACCAAAATTTATTTTCAAAGATAAAGTATTACTCTCTTTAGAGTAGGTTATCTGATCACAATCACTTAATAAATCAATCTCTGGAAAAACTACAGTTCCTGTTCCATCTACATTAATTTCTGAATATAAACCCCTACCTTCATAGTCTGCAACTTTTACGTAAAAAGTATAATTGCTTTTTCTACCCTTGACTGTAGTATAAGGCGAAATAATTACTTTTCTGCAATTTTCAACTACATCTTCTCTATTTCTATTAAGACCACCGCCACTATCTATTATAACATCACGGCTATCACTTTCTGTAAAATGCTCAGAATAACCCATGCACAAGATCTCATCTACCTTGTTCTGCCTTCCAATATAATGGTAATTAAAGAGGTTGTTACTAACATCATCATCAATCAACAAACGATTATTTATTCTTACCTTTAATCTCCCATAGGCATTAGGCTTAAAACGATAGTCAATCACACCTGTAACTTTATTTTCTGCTAATTGACTTAGATCAAGTATATTAATAGAGTTACTTCCACCAATCATTTTGCCTGAAAAGCTAGGGTTATTTACAAGAACAAACCTATTTACTACATTATTACCACCAGTTATTTTTGTTGTACCTGGATAAATGAGAAAATTATTGTTCCATTTATTGCTTCCAACAATTTCGCCTTTATCTATATTTTGTAAATCATAAACAATTGTACTACCTTTTTGTTTCGTTTTTACCCTACTATCGTGACTAATAACCATTGCATTCTCACAGTAGTATAAAGGCGGTTGAACTGAACTTGTAATACCTTTTTCATAATCCTGCCCAGTAACCTTTGGCAAACAAATCCTGCTGGCACCTGGTATACTATCAGGTATGACACGTGAAAGATCTTTGGTACTGGTATCTTCTTTATCCATCAAAATCTTTGCATAATCAGGCCGAAGAGTATTATCACTTACTTTTCCAAGACCAACACCATAAGCAACAACACTATTAGGAGCATTATTTAAAGCCTTCCATACTTCTTTAGCTAGACTATCAACTGTGTTTTTTCTATCTGCAAGGTGTTGCACATCAGATGCCATATCTTGAAATAGAATCGTTCTCCAAAATATGCTCCAGTTTTCTCCATGGGTCGTATCATACTTTTTCTCGTACTCTACAATATTGCTGACACCACTGTAAACTCCATAACCTACCATGAGCCCAAATCCAACTGCAATACCAACCACCGGCATACCAGCTGCTGTAAGAGCAACACCAGAAACAAATGACACTCCAGAAAAGGATATAGATGCTATATTATCCCTTATTTCTTTCTCTCCGCATGGATTATCACTACTTTCTCTATTTTTACAGTCTACAAGATTATTTGCTGATATGCCTATATCAATAATATCAAAGACACCACCTACAGCCCCTGCCACACCTTTTGCTACTGTACTTCCAAATTTTACTCCTGCAACTCGAATAACAAATTTTGTCTGTTTACCTAAAGTACCTGGTATAATTTTTCCTACAACCTTTTCAGCTGATGTTACAACTCTTGGAGTAATTTTAACCATTACATTCTCAATTGGTTGAGATGCAAAAGACCATCCTACTCCGCCTAGATTTAATCCACAATCCGTTGCTGTTCCATCTTTGCAAGATACAATAGCTCCATGGATTCCTCTTATCAATTGTATTCCACCTGCAGCATTCATTAATCTGCTTTTTAATTTTGGATTTTTTGTTAAACCACCATTTTGTTGTAAAACATCACCTTGCAAATCCTTAATACGCTCATTCTGAATATAGCGCTCATACCCTTGATCTCCAATCACCTTATCAACTAAATATTTATAGTCACCTTCAATATTTTTGTTTCCAATAAACTCTACTAGCTGAGCGTTTTTCCCTTTATCTTGACTGCTTTTAACATAAGTTAGAAATTTCTCACTATCAATTATAATTTTGTCTACATTATTTTCATCTATATTTCCTTTACTGAATTTTTCTACATCACCCTTCGAAAACAAACAGTTATTAATGCTTCTCTTGCTTCTACTACTTTGCCCCACACAACTATTTGGATCAAATCTCTTTCCAGGCTGCTGCTGACTAAAACTAAAGATAGAGCTATGAATTACTTTAACAGAAGCAAACTCATCTTTGCTCATTAAGATAAGAGAATCTGCATTACTTACACTTTTATCAAACACAACGCCTATAAAACCCACTTCTTTTCCATCTGTAAGTGTTTTATAAGTTACACCTTTTACATACTCTGTATTTATCTGATCATTTGCCTCCTTTACCAATGCATCAGCTGTCTTACCTTCCCTTGGTCCTTTAAGTTCTAAACCTACTGGATCGTATTCTTTAGCACTGCTAGCCTGATCTGCAAACTTAATACCATGCACTAGCATATCAATACGTTTTCCCCTTCCAGTTTGAAACTCTGTTAATACTAAAGCTCTGTTTTCTTGTAATTCTCCTAATTTTATATCACTGTAGTGGCTAAATACTCCATGAAACACAGCTTGAGTATGTGCTTCTTTTTCTATTAAATCTTTAAAAGGCAGCATTGCCTCACCTAACTTTTCAAATGACTCCTTATACTTGCCTATTGATTGAGATCGATCTTGTGAAGAAGCAAGCTGAGACTCTAATACCTTATCAAATGTTTCCTTGAACTCGGTAGGATAAGGAATATCTTTAAAATTACCTTCAAATTTATTAGTTTCTCTTCTATTATACTGCTCTAGGGAAACGGATTCTCCCACCTCCACGCTAAAATACTCTTCAAATTTTGATTTTTTCTTAATGTTAAAACTAAGGTTTAGTTCAACTATTTTCCTGTTTCCTATTTCTTGCTGAAGTTGATCAAGAGGAATTCCCTTGTTCATCGCATTATCTCTTCCATCTGTTTCAACAATATTCATCACACAAACTGATTTTTGAACATTGATTGGAATAAATACCATTGTCACAACTCCATGGCTTTGATCCAAGTTAGATGGTTGACCGGCACCTTGCCCTTTACTTTTCTGATCTTTAAGACGTTGAGATTTAGGTTCAGGTTGAGCTTCTGTGGGTATATTTTCTCCATAAATAAAAACGTGCTTTTTAAAACTGCTTTCTAAAACTTGAACTTCATTTAATAACAGAGACTGCCCTAACAAAAACCTACTAAAATAATGATTATCTCCTGTACCAGGAAATGTATGGTAGATACGCTCTATGTTATTTTGAACTTTCTCCTTCAGCCCTTCTTCATTAATTCTACCATTATTTCGTCCATCAATAGATTCCATTATATCATTAAAAAGAGGGGTGATTTCTTGATCACGTGATTTAGCAACGATATTCGAAACAGGGGATGGATGATCAAGGTTTACACCAACGCATAGCATGTCATTTGCAGTAGTTAAAATTCTCATTACATTCGGTTGAAAACCTTTTGTATAATCCTCAGCTTGCTTTAAAGCAGTAGTTGGTGCAGTTCCACTCTTTTCTCCTATTTTACCTTCTTCTAACTCTGCTTTAGTAGCAGCCTTCATTTCTATAATAATAGGAATAGCATTCAATGACCTATCCTTACCACGAGGCACTAAAACAATATCAGCGTAACCTCTCCCTGCAAATTGCTCTAGATAAACCCTAAGATTATGTCTATAGCGAAAATTCACTAGGGCGCCTGCTATAAACCCATGATGTGCTGTTTCCCGGAGTTGAACGATAACCTTTTTGCCATTGGATAGCGTACGCTTTTCTTCACCGTACATAAGTGAATCCTTGTATTCAGAGTGGATTTTACTAACTTTTTTAAGAATTTCTTCGACAGATTCCTTTACTTTTCCTGCATTCGAATTAGTTAGCTTCGCTATATCACTTTCTGGATTATTCCATACCCCCTTTTTTATTTCCTTAAACTCATGTGTTGTAGAAGCATCATTGTCCAATTTATTACTTTCCACATTAATAGATATTCCTGCCATTTTCCCTTTGTCATCTTTTTCTTTAGTGATTTCTACCAACCTCACACCTAGCTTACCTTGATCTCTAGCTAGCCTCACAATGTTATTCCTGGCGACTTTAGTATTGCCTAATATCTTATCTAGCTCACCATAGCTAAACTTTTTCTTTGTGCTACCAGATTCTGCAATAACAAAGAGCCTTACTTTATCAGCAGCATCTTCTGGGCTTTTGATTTCTCCTTTTTTAATAACAGCTACTTTTAGAGTCTTTGCACTATCAAAACTAAAATATACTTTCTCAATGTTCAGCTTTGTTGCAATTTCTGTGTCTACCAAAGTAGAAAAGCTTCCTAGAAAGAAATGAGGAAAAAATCCTTCTTTACCTACTGAATGTAAATACGATGGAACCTGATCAATATATGATTGAAACCTTGCTTTGAAAGATTTAAAATCACTTCCCTGTTGAGTTGAAGTACTTGCTACATCTGAACTCACCTCTCTAATTAATAGTTCTATTAACTCAAAATCTTGTGGTCTTTCTTCGTTCGGCATATAACCCTCCTTTTATACATATAATATTTTAATGATCACCTACCCCCACATAAGATTGTTTACTAAGCTCTACCTCAGTTAAATCACCACTTGGACCAGGTATGTTTTTTTGATCAAGTTCTTTATCAGCAGACTTGCCATACGCTAAAAACTTATTTAATGAAACATGATCTCCTTGCTCTAATATAGAACGTATATAATTTGCTTTTTCAGAAGACATAAACTCCCTAATCTGATCAGAGTTAGCTTTATCTAAAATTGCCCACACTGGCTTCATAAAACCTTTTTCAACCAAATGCACTGAAAATCTTCCTTGAAAAACAGAGTTATTCATCATTTCTTTATTCAATGTCAAAGTACGATGATCATCAAATCCCTCTCTTGTCCATATACGTATAAAAATTTCCATAGCTGTACTTAAATAATGCTCTGGGCATTCCTTTACCATTAATTTTAACCAGAGATAGTAATCATCTTCTGGAATATTGCATGGCTTCAAAAAATCAAATAACTTCTGAAATAGATCAAAATTAAACATTTCTAGCATTCTGTATAAAGAGGCATATTCAGTATTCCTTTCCAAATCTCTTTTCAAAAGCTCTGGATATCTATCAGGATTTATCTGATTAAGGAAGAACTCGAATATATCAGGGTAAACGCGAAAATTAGGTCCTGCTGAATAAATTGCATTTTTCATTAAGATCTCATCCTTTTTCTGTTCACTCATTTCATTTTCAGGCAATGATTTTATCTTATTCCAAAAGAATTCCACTGCTTCTACTTTTTTCCAATCTACTGCACAATCAAGCCCATACTCATATGGATGACGACCTCTTAAATCCAATTTATCAAGATACCCACTAATAAAATGTGACCAAAACTGTGCTATAGGACCTTCTCCACAACACCTAACTAAGTGATGATACTCAAGCAAGCTATCATTACCTTGAGCAGACAATTCCTCTTTTCTTTCCTCAAAGATAGCTCTTATTTCATCCTCCAAACAACACTCACATGCAATTCTGTATCTACTTGCCCTGCCAAAAGCATTATCTGAATCTGGTAGTGTAGTAAGCCTTTTACCTACCTCCCGTCTATTAAGCTTGACTCCATGTAATCCTCCTACTTCCTCCCAAGACTCCTTATCAGATAACACTTGTGCAATAAGATTGTATCCTTTTTTACCACTTCTTCCAATTATCTTCGAATGTGTATAGCACCAGCGTTCAACTTGGAGGAGCTTAGATGCCCTATAAGGATCATCCTCTTTAACAGATGAAAACAAAACTTCCGGAATATCTCCACGGTCCATAATTACCCCTCTTTGCAAATGAATAAAAAAATACTTTGATTCTTAACCCTCTCACATACCATAATGAATGAGCTTCTATTATATTCTAGGCATGTTGCTCTACCTTTAAAACTTTGTCAATTACTATTTTAGAAAAATTTTCTAACCCAAAGTAGTTTTAGGCAAAAGGCTCTTAATAGGCTCAATATAAGGCCTTTTATTTGCTTTTAAATTCTGTTTTTTATAAATCTACCTTAATTACTATTCTAAAATGAACTAGTATTAATTTAACAAAATATATTATTAATATCTCAAATAACTTAACCATTTCCAGCGCCCAAAACTGCTACACGTGAGAACAATTTTCTTTGGAATCTTATGGTCTACCATTTGTACCGTACGAACTTTTTTATATTCTGACTTTGATATACGCTAAAACTAGCCACATTAGCACATTTCATCCATGTCTACATACGAACTGTTTTGCCTAAGATTATGGAAATAATTTAAATTTTCTATTTTTATAACCCTATTTTACGAGGCTTGTTCTCACAAATGTATGACCTTTTTTGAAGGAGTAAATAATTGAAATCCTTATGACACTAAGTTGAAGTATTTTTCTATCAAATTCGAAATAAAAGATATTTTTCTATACCTATGTACAACAAATTTGCAGTTTCGAGAAACATATAAAACTCTTGCTGATCATATCAAGTATGTAATAATCAAAGCATAGGTTTTTAAAATGAGGTAAAATTATGTGTTCTAATCAGTTGAAAGAACAAGATTTTTATGCAACATGCACCATACCAATTTATCAAGTTGGTGTGAGTGTGAGAACTACGCTGTCATATTTAGCTACTCTCAGTAGTTACTTAAAAATAGATGAACATCATGTACAAGAAAGTAATAGTAATACTGAGTTACATTGTGCTGCTTTTCATGGTAACTTAGAAGTAGTTCAAGCTCTGTTAGAAAAAGGAGCTAGTGTTGAAGAACGAAATAGCAAAGGCTGTACTGCTCTTCATTGTGCTACTGAAGGTGGTTGCTTAGCAGTAGTTAAGTACTTTATAAATGAAAAAAGAATCAATGTTAACCAAAAGAACGATGATAATGATACTCCTTTACATATAGCTGCTGAAGATGGCCACTTAGAGGTAGTTCGATTTCTGTTAGAAAAAGGAGCTAGTGTTGAGGAACCAGGTAACGAAGGGCGTACTGCTTTGCATTATGCTGCTAGAGAAGGTCACTTAAGAATAGTTCAAGCTCTATTAGATAAAGATGCTGATATTGATGCACAAAACAACAATGGCGATACTGCTTTGCATCTTGCTGCTGAAAATGGTTGCTTAGCAATAGTTAAATACTTTGTAGACGAAAAAGGAATTAATATTAACCAAGAGAACGATGATAATGAAACTCCTTTGCATATTGCTGCTAGCGAGGGACGCTTAGAAGTAGTTAAATTTCTGTTGGAAAAAGGAGCCGTTTTTGAGGCAAAAGAAAATGATGACTTAACTGCTTTGCATTATGCTGCTACAAATAGTCACTTAGAAGTAGTTCAAGCTCTATTAGATAAAATGGATAATGCTGACATACTAAAGAAGAGTTTCAAATATGTCTTGCATATTGCTGCTCGAGAGGGTTACTTAAAAATAGTACAAGCTCTACTAGACAAAGGTGCTGATATTGATGCACAAAACAAGGATGGCGATACTGCTTTGAATGAAGCTGCTGGACGTGGTCATTTGCAAGTAGTTCAATGTCTGTTAGAAAAGGGTGCTAGTTTTGAAACACGAAACAACGAAGGCTGTACTGCTTTGCATATTGCTGCTGAAACTGGTCACTTAGAAGTAGTTCAAGCTCTGTTAGACAAAGGGGCTAACGTTGAAGCAAAAAGCAAAAATGGCAGTACTGCGTTGCATGAAGCTGCTAGAATGGGTCGCTCAGACATAGTTCAATATCTTGTAGAGGAAAAAAAGGCTACTATTGACGTAAAGGACGTTGATTGTAATACCCCCCTGGATTTAGCTGATAGAAACGGCCACAAAAATATTGTTGAGTATCTTAATTTTCAAGAAAAGAAGCATTCTGAAACTTCAAAAGCAATAAAGACTAGTTTCTCTGTAGGTGTAATAGCCATGTTGACAGTAACTATG
>NZ_JAIZNT010000002.1:0-167610 GCF_020405475.1 Wolbachia endosymbiont of Tribolium confusum
CAGTCATTTTATATTCAAAATCTTTTTTATATTTGAAATTTAGTATTAGATAATTCTTGTAATGAGTTTGTAATCTCTTCAGTTAGCGCCATATGAATCTTTTCAGTGTCACTCAGTGATGCAAGCAGTGCTGAAACTCTATTTGGAATATTAAGCAAATTATTACGGACAACTCTTGCTACGTTAAATGCTTCAGTTTTTACCTCTTCAATTGACACAAATTTGCCTATTTCAGCTTTCACTTTAGCTTCCAAAAGTTTACCACGCTCGGTTTCATTTTTTATTCGCGTTTTTAGCAATATCGTTGAAAGTGTTTCTCCGCGCTCTTTTCTCCTAAGTGGTTGACTTGGATCTCTTATTGCTGCTACCGCTTCATTTGCTTGTTCTCGGTCAATAAGTCCATCTTCCAGCTCAACTATTCCTTTTTTTACTAAAGAACAGACATATTGCCTCGAAAACCCTTTTTCCCTTGCCCATTCTGCTTGCGTAATTCTCACCTTTTTTTCTCCTTTTTTAGCACTGCTCAGCTATAATTTCGTAAGTAGTTAACATTTGAAATATATCTAACGCTAAAGAAGGCCCGAGGTCGGGACCACCAAACCCTCCAGCTTGGCCAAAAGGACCCACTTTTTATGATATTTCCAACATATTAAAATCTTTACTAAAATTCATAACATAGAACATTAAAGCTAAAGAATCTGCTTCATTATCATCTGTTGGACAAAAACCCTTTTCCTGCACTGCTTCAATTACATCAGCTTTACTTGCATTACCCTTGCCAGTTATAAAACGTTTAATAGTCTTAACCGAAACACCTTGATAGGGAATATTGCTTTCCTCACACCAAGCAGAAAGGTGTGCTAAAAACCCTCCATAGATATGTGCAGCATCAGTTCCTAGATGTCTTCTCACTTCTTCAAAGTACACAACTTCAATACCTGGAAATTTATACTTAAGTGCATTAAGCCAATTACGAAAGTTTAAAAACTGCACTCCACCACCACTAAACCTGCTAACATGAAAACTCTTACTTCCACTTTGTACTATTCCATCATGTAAAATAGTCCAACCAGTTTGTTTACCAAGATCTAGTGTAAGCATTCCCCTTTCAATTGCCGAGTACATATATATACAAGATTTGAAAAAATTACGTCCAAAAAATCTTTAATTTTCGAAATTTAACAACCAACATGAAAACTCTTTTACAGCCAGTTTGTTTACCAAATCTTTCAATTGCCGAGTACATATATATACAAGATTTGGAAAATTTTCGTCCAAAAAATCTTCAATTTTTGAAAACCTTATTTATCCCCAACATGATTTTTCTACTTTCAGAGGTTCTTTTATTATTCTAATCTGATATTTTATATGTTTTTATATATGTGTATATTTTTATATATGTATTATATATATATATTATATATAAGGGTTTCAGGAAGCTAGAATCCTCCATATTGGCGGACTTCAGATATGCCGTTCCTAGGAACGGTTTTAGGAACGCATGGTGAAAACCAGCCATACAGGCTAGTTCTAGATTCCTGATTCCTAATTCCTGATTTAGGAAGCCAGTAATTAGGAACGGAACTTAAGGTTATAGAGAGCATACTTTTCAACTATTTTCCTCTTAAAAATTTAAGCTATTCTTTTAATAGCGAAATCCACATTTTTAGCTCTTTAGGTGATATTGAATTTCAAAATATGAAATTCTTATATGTTTTTAATATAACTTTAGGAAGCTTGAGCTACCCATTCTTTGAAATCCATTCAAAATAGGTTCCAAAAACCTGAACTGTATTATTTTAAATTGCACCGGTATTATTCTCAAAAAAAAATAACAGAATATCAATAGATTAAAAATCGCATCAGTATTATTTATTTTTGCTCTTGTCCTACATAAGGGCATTAATAACTCCCATCCTTAAAGCATTAATTTGTTTTAGGGAAAACCATGAAATCAAAAAATATAGCTATAATTGTTAAAAACGTAAAATACCAAGCCTATAGACTAAAACTTGCCAAGTGCTTTGTTGATGAGAATAACGAAGACCTTGAGCAAGAACTCTTCTGTGAAATTTGGCCATGCCTTGATCAGTATGATGAAGATAAAAGTAGCTTTAACACCTTTGTAGCAAGGTTAACTGAAAATAAAGCTATTAACCTGTTAAAGAAACAGCAATGTGCAAAACGTAATATCAATAACTATCTTAGCATTGATGTAGCAGAGCTATTTGAGGGTGAAATAACAAAACGCATTGATGTAGACTATATGATCTCGGTTTTACCAAAGAAATGGCAAAATATATGTGAGCAACTTAAGTTTTTCAACTTACATGAAGTTGCCAAAATGAACAACGTTTCAAGAACCACTTTAAACAATATTATCAAGAAGATACGTGCCAAACTTTCTCCTATTTACTACGAAGGCAAAAAGAAAAATTGAACAAAATTTTTGCCTTTCTTGTATATATATACATCGTAGCATGGATAAATAATGGTTCTTAAAATTTTGAATAATAATGAAAGATTGCAAACAATATCAACTGTAAAAATGGTCATCTTTGGTCCTTATGGTATTGGTAAAACAAGTCTCCTAAAGACCGTAGATGAACCAACACTTTGCCTTGATTTTGAAGCAGGGCTTCTTGCCGTTCAAGATTGGCAAGGAAGTCTTCGCACTTGGAATGAAGCTAGAGATATTGCTTGTCTTATAGGGGCTGCGCTGAAGTATGATCAAGCATATAGCCAAAGACACCATGAACATGTATCTGGTAAGTACAAAGATCTTTTCCCTGAGTTTTCTAAATACCGATGCATCTTTGTAGATAGTATAACCGTTGCTTCACGTTTATGTCTATTATGGGCAAAAATGCAACCTGAGGCTTTTTCTGAGAGATCGGGAAAACAGGACATGAGAGCTGCATATGGATTACTTGCTCAGGAGATGATGGCTTGGCTCAATCAATTTCAACATATCAGAGACAAAGACATCATCATAGTTGGTACTTTAGGTCAGTATTTAGACGATTTTAATCGTCCAAACTGGCTACCTCAATGCGAAGGGGCTAAAACTGCTAGTGAAATTCCTGGAATAGTTGACGAAGTAATCAGTATGGTTGGAATCAAGAAAGATGATGGAACGGAGAAGCGCTCTTTTGTTTGCCACACTTTAAACCCTTGGCAGCTAAAGACCGCAGTGGACGCCTGAGTATGGTTGAACTTAGGCAAGCTACTTACAAAGATTAAAAGCAAGTTTTAAAATTTAAACATGGAGAGTGATATATGTTACAAAACCTATTAACTGATTTTAACACTGTAAAACCGCAAAGTAGATTGATACCAAAAGGTACAATAGTAAAGGTAAAAATGACAATCAAGCCTGGAGGTTATGAGCATTGGTTTACTAAAAGCCCCACTACCGGTAGCATTTATTTAAATACAGAATTTACCGTTATTGAAGGCCCATACGCAAAGCACAAAATTTATCAAATAATTGGTATTAAAAGTAGTAAAGCAGAAGATACTTGGGGAGAAATGGGTCGTTCTATGCTTCGCAGTATCTTGGAATCGGCACGTGACATTCATCCACATGATAACTCAGAAAATGCAATCCTTGCTCGTAAGTTAAATTCAGTTGCAGAATTAAATGGCTTAGAGTTTACAGTAAAGGTAGGTGTTATAACTGATGAATATGGAGAGAAGAACAAAATTGCTTCGGTAGTTACTCCAGAATACCGCAAAAATTATGAAATTGACAGAGTACCATTTTGAAGTACGACGAGGAAAAGCTTTGGTCTGCTGTCGTTACTAGAGGTATTCAGGACGCAGTAGGAAAAAACCCAAAGCTAAGAGAAGAAGCAATTCATTGGCTGAATTCAAAATCTTTTGAAACTGTTTGTGAGCTAGCTAATCTTAACTTTACACGTATGAAAAATATGTATGGGAATTTTATGTCTAAAAAGCAAAAAGAGTTAAAGATGTTATTGATTGATAATATCAAGGAGTGTGTTTCTTACCTACTTCCAAATGGTGAGTTTTACCGAGATAAAACTTATATTGGAGACTTAAATGGAAATACAATTACAGTTAAAATAGTAGGTAAGGAAGCTGGTGATTGGCGTAATTTTACTGAAGGAACTGATGGTGATATTATTGATCTTTGGATTTTAATTAAGGGTGATATATATTCTGCTAGAAAGTGGCTCAATAAAAAATCAAAGAGTGGAGAAAAAAAGGGGGGGAAAAGAGAAGAAAAAATATTTTCTGTAAAGCAGTACTTAAGTGATCAATCACCAATACCAGAAGATATAATAGCTCCACGAATTCTCACTCCAGGTGGTCTTTTAGTCATTGGTGGTACGCCAAAGGTTGGCAAAAGTTATTTTCTTCTCTCTTTGCTTGCACATCTTGCAGCAGGAGTGTCGTTTCTTAAGATGAAGTCAGCAAGGCCACTAAAAATAATCTATCTGCAAAATGAGATGGAGTACAATTATATCAGGGAACGCATACAACAAATCATAACTAATCAAAGGCTGCCAAATCTAGCAGAGGAAAACTTGATTGTTACTACAAAGATGAGATTAACTTTAAATGATGAAGGTATAGAGAGAATAAAAGATATAATAGGAGAAAAATTTAAAACGATAGATCTTATCGTTTTGGATTCTCTTGACTATGAAAATATGTTTTCTGGCCTGCAAAGCAGAGTAGAAAAACTACGTTCTGTAATTAATCCTATGGCTGGAATCATTATTACACGTCATACCAGAAAAGTATCCACAGCTACACTCGCAAAAAGTCCTTTTCAAGCTTTAATTGGTGCTAATGCTTTAAGAAGTTTTTATACGTCTGGTATGGTAATGTTTCAACCAAATAAACGTGCAAATGTCTTGCAAGTAGTATATGAGCTAAGAAACGGTAAATCAATACCAGCAAAATTCATTAGCAGAGTAAATGGGCGTTGGCAGAACTCTAAAGTTATAGCTACGGCTTAATTTATCCACAAAAACCGACACTATGCTAGAGCTAAAAACTCAGCTTTTGCAAAACATCAGATCTTGTCTTTTTCATCTTTTACCAAGAGGGACATTTCGTGGTGATAAGTTTTATGTAGGTGATGTACAGGGTAACAAAGGCAAAAGTACTGTAATAGAATTAACAGGCGAAAGAGCCGGATTATGGAAAGATTTTGCAACAGGAGAAGGTGGTGACATTATTGACCTTTGGGCAACAGTACACGGGAAGAATGCGAAAACAGAATTTCCTGAAGTAATGCTTTCAATAAGTGAATGGCTCGGCATCAAAGAAAAAAATAATACTAGAGATTTAGAACAATACCTGACTTGTAGCTGGAACTACTACGACGAGAGCAATCAAGTAATCGTAATAGTCTACCGTTATGATCCTCCTTTAGAGAAAAAACAATTTAAACCATTTGATGTTAAAAAACAAAGATTCAAAGAGCCGGAGATAAGGCCACTCTACAACATTCCAGGTATTTTAAAGTCCGATAAGGTTATTCTGGTTGAAGGAGAAAAATGCGCAGAAGCACTTATAGAGAAAGGAATAACTGCAACAACTGCGATGTTTGGAGCAAATGCTACCCTTGATAAAACAGATTGGACTCCGCTAAAAGGTAAACATATTATCATTTGGCCAGACAACGATGAAGCAGGTAATAAATATGCCAAAAATGCTGAAAAGAAGCTTTTAGAACTTGGTGTTGCATCACTTGCTACGCTTAAGATTCCACCGAATAAACCAAGGAGTTGGGATGCTGCTGATTGTGTGTTAGAGGGAATAAATATTGAAGAATTTATCGAAAAAAACTCAAGAAAAATAATTATTAAACCACCACTTGATATTTTTAGCTGGAGCGTAGAGCGTTTTGTAGGTCCAGTACCAAAGCAAAGATTCTTAGTTGAAGGATTATTTCCTTTGGGTGTAACCTCCATTTTGGCTGCAATGGGAGATACAGGCAAAGGTATGCTTCTTCTTGACCTAGCCCTCAAGGTTGCAAGTAGCATAGACCAGGTGTGTGGATTTGGCCCACCTGTTACTGAGCATGGGTCTGTGGTGATATTTTCCGCAGAGGATGATACAAATGAAATACATCGTCGCTTAGAACGACTTGATCCAAAATGCGAGAGATTAAAATATAAAGATAGGCTATTTATTGTACCATTGCCAAATATAGGAGGATCATTTACCATACTTAAGAATGTTCGCGGTAAAGTTGTAGAAATATCTCCAGAATTTGAGTCGGTAATGAAGCAGCTGAGCAGAATAAAGGATTTAAAGCTCATTATATTTGATCCCCTTGCTTCTTTCATTCATGCAGATTTAAATGCTGATCCAGCAGTAGGGGATTATCTCATGTGTTTATTATCTGATTTAGCATGTAGCACTGGAGCTTCAATAATTACTGCACATCATATGAGAAAGCTGAAGGGAGAAAAGCCTATATCAACAGTAGAGCAAGCACGAGATGCTATTCGAGGTACTTCTGCTCTCGTAAATGGAGTCAGGTGTTCTTTTGCTTTTTGGCCTGTTGAAGATATGACTAAACCAATGATTTTTAGGTCAATTGGAAAAATCCCAAGACAAAATGCACTATTTTATGGAGCTGTTGTTAAAGCAAATGGCCTGGCTGATCGTACCATACGCACTTACCTAAGAAATGAAGAAACAGGACTATTGGAAGACATTACTGAACAATTAAAAGCTCAAAATATTAGCGATAAAGATCTTAAAATATATCTTATTGATTCAATTGCGCGAGCTGCTATTTCAGGACATCCATTTACTCATACAGGAAGTGCAGGAATACATAAACAACGACATAGATTGCCTGAAGTTTTTCATAGTATGGGAAGGGATAGACTAGAGCGTATAGTGCAAGAGCTTTTACAAGCAAAGCAAATAGTTAAAGGAATGGCTAATGGTTCAAAAGAAGATAAATGGCTTGATGTAAAAACAGGACCATTTGCACGTGGAGTTGGAAAATTTACTCATGGAGCTGAAAATTTTTAAAATCAGGAAATTCTATTTTTTTATAGTCAAAGTAAAAGGGTTAATACGATAACCATATGATGATCTTTGCCAACCAAGGGTTTGTATTACATCATCACGTTCAATACTTAATCCTAATTTCTCAGCAAGTGTAGATTTGATTGTTCTTTGCATCTTATTTAATGGCTTTCTGATTTGTTGTTCTAAATCTGCTTCTAAACTAAGTCCCAAGAGTTTTTCTAACCGATTAATATTGAGAAGTGTATGTTTTTCAGGTGGTAATTCTTTCTCACAGTCATGTAAAAACTGCCTAAATAATATTCGAAAAATATTAAGACATGATGCAGCTTTTTTATTTATAACTTCAATACTATTAACATATACCATACCTTTAACTACCTGTAACTCCAAAAGCTTTGTTGGTATAATTGGTTCAACACGTTTAAGCGAAATATATGAAGCTGGTAAAACTTGCAAAGAAGTATTTTCTACTACCTTTGCTACTCCTCTTTTAGCTGCTTCTTGAAATATCTCAATTAAAGTCTTATACTGGCAAAATAGTTCTGCCATTCGCACTACATATAGGCTCAATAATAGATTAGGTATATCTTTTTTTAGAGTGATGAGAACTGTCGGATGGACTCTCAGTTTATCTATAGTTAAAAATATCGCATCAGTACAAAAATCAAGGATTATTAGATTTACAATACGACCTTGATTACAAATATAATAAACTCCTTTTTCCACTTTTTCCCACATAAGTCTTGAATCATTCAACTTTGTTTCAAACCAGTCTATGATTTTCTCTATATTTAAGTATATGGATAAGAGATGAAATCTCTGTTTTTTATAAGTATTAGGCAAAATATGACGAGAACAGTTTTCACAAATAGCGTCATCACATGCTTCATCAAAGTCTGGATCGATAAAAATCTCATTGCTACAACTTGGATCAATTACATTTGGCCAATCAAGATGATCTTCTTCACGAGAGCAAACAATATAGTACCTTTCTTGCATTTTTATCAATCCAAGATCAAATAAGTATCTTGCTGCTTTAATGTGATTTTGACTTGGATTAACCCAAGAACTATTTGAACTTAAAAGATCAGCAATTTGCTCGTGAAAGGATTTTAAGACCATAAGATTGTTCCATATGTTTCTTCAGGTCCTCTCTTTCTTTTTTATTGAGCGGATGCTCTGAATAATAAATTTCCCCACTTGATTTGAAAGAAAATGTTACCTTTTTGTTTTGGAACATTACTTTAGCTGATTGAATAGATTGTAGTATGTTGCCAATAGACGGCTTTAAAATATGTAACTCTGGTGCAATAGGATCGTACGGCTTTACACTCAAAGTAAGATATGTATTACTATTTTTAAAATAATCTGACTTAAAATTTAACTCAAATATACAAATATTAGGGTCAGAACCCTCTATACATGCTTGAAGGAATTTATGCACTTGTAGTAGAAAGTTCTTATCCTGTATATTTACAAAAGTACATTCGCAGTTAAAATAACCACTTACAATACTATTTGCTATTTCCACAGCTTTATTGGTATTTTTAGCACAGAGATTAACCTTTGTACCATCAATCGAAAAATCTAAAATCATCCACTCAGGTTTATGGCCATGAACAACTTTGTTTGAATTAAGCAGTAAATCCATGTCACTTCCTCGACGTACAAACATATATATCCGATCTTGATGATGGAAAAAACCCTGCAATTGGTTTTCAAACTTCAGTATCTGCTCTACAGCTTCTTGTGACATAAATTCCTTGAATGAAGTGTTTATTTGTCTTGGTGATTTCTGTAGAGCAAATGATACGAAACCTCTCTTTTGTACTTTATCAAAGTGATAGACAGATTTTAGAAGTTCACAATTTATGTGAAACAGTAAAAATAACAAGGATCTTTTATCATACTTAGTATTATTTTTTATCAGGTACGATCTCATTAACTCTTGAGTGAGGGCAAATCTTGCTACTTCACTGACTGTAGCTTCAAGTTTCGTACGATCAAAGTAGCTAATGAGATAATAGTTAAAAAGAGAGTCAGAGTAACTGGCAAGTATCTTACGTTTTTGTTGAGTGGATCTATCATCGTAGTCTCCGTCTTGAAAAAGTTGTCCATTTAAATGATTTTTAAAGCAATGCTGAAAAATAATGCTCAGTTGTTTACCAGAAAGGGAATCTAACCAAGACTGACGTATATTAGAATCCTGAAAACGATCTAATAAAAGGTTAACAGGAACTTCTAAGTCGCTCTCCCAGAATTTATGACTTGGATAAATCTCCATAACATATTAAATAAGCCATGTTATACATAATATGATGATTTAGGCAAAGATTTTTTGGACATAATTTCTTCAAATCTTGTATATTTATTAGGGAGAATTTGTGTGAACTAGATAGCTTTCTTAAACGAAACATAAGGTGTGCATTGGTTTAGTTTAATAGAAGTCTCCTAACCTATAAAAAAATTCACAGGAAGAAAAACATGCAAAAGGGAGAGTTGGCTATTTATTGGGGTTATAAACCTAATAGGTTGGCAGATACATATTTGGCAGATGCTTATGAACAATTATTAAAATGTAAAACAAAGGAGGTAGAAGAAAATGACAACGGTAAGCTTGTATGCAAGAGTTTCATCAAGACAACAGGCACAGGAGAATACAATAGAGAGTCAGATTGTAGAATTGGAGCGTCGCATTAGTAGTGATGGACATGAATTGTTAGATGAGCATAGGTTCATCGATAATGGTTACAGTGGATCAAATTTAGAACGTCCTGGCTTAGAGAGTTTACGTGATAGAGTAGCAGAAGGTAAGATTGATAAGATATACATTCATTCACCTGATCGGCTATCACGGAAATCTGCATACCAAGCGCTCTTACTCGAAGAATTTAGAAAAGCAGGATCAGAGGTTATTTTTCTAAACCACAAATTTGAGGATAACCCAGAATCTAATATGTTTTTAGGAATTCAAGGATTAGTAGCAGAGTATGAGCGTGCAAAAATTATGGAACGTAATCGCAGGGGAAAACTTCATGCAGCTAAAACTGGTCGCATAAGCGTAATGAGTAATGCACCTTATGGTTATCGCTACATAGCAAAACATGTAGGTGAAGGAAGTGCTCAGTTTGAAATTAATCAAGAAGAAGCGGATGTAGTGTGCAAAATATTTAATTGGATTGGCCAAGAAAGAGTAAGCATCAATGAAGTTATACGTAGACTTAGCGAGATACCGGTAATAACACAAACAGGAAAAGAACGTTGGAAAAGAAGTACTATCTGGAAAATGTTAAGAAATCCTGCTTATATAGGACGAGCAGCTTATGGTAAAACTAAGGTATGCTCGAAGCCACAAGTAAGGAAATCAAAAAAAGGAACTTGTGGTAAACTCAAAAATGGTCATTTTAGTAATGATAAAGAGAACTGGATTTATGTTTCAGTGCCAAAAATAATCAGTGATAATTTATTTGATTCAGTGCAAGTACAGCTAACTGAAAATAGACAAAGAGCAAGAGTACGGGAAAGAAAAGAAACGTTTTTGTTGCGGAGTTTAACAGTATGTCAGCGCTGCCAATATACTTATTGTGGTGCATATAGTAGAAATCAACGTTATTCTTACTACCGTTGTTCTGGCTCCAGGTTTAATGGCAACAGAGTATGTGACAATAAATCAATACGTACTGATGTACTCGATACAGTTATATGGGAAGAAGTTAAGAGTATATTAAAAGAGCCAGATAGGATTGCAAATGAATATCAACGTAGATTGTTAGAGAACAAAAAGCCTTTACATAATCAAACACGTGAAAAGCAAGAAAGTAAGCTAAGATTAAGTATCAAAAAATTTATTGATAGCTATGCCAAAGGGTTTATAAGCCAAGAAGAATTTGAGCCAAGAATTACAACAATGAAACAACATTTAAAAGAAATTGAGGAGGAAAAAGAAAAAGTACTTGATCAAAAGAAATTACAACAAGAATTGAGCCTTGTTACAGATAGCTTGAAAAACTTTTCCTCAAGCGTCGAATCAAAACTTGATCTAGTAGATTGGCAGACTAAACAAAATATTATTAGAATGTTAATTCATCAAATTGAAATCAATCACAATCACTTGTATATAGTATTTCGCATAAAAAGTCTTGCAAATTTTGATCAAAATAGCCATAATAGAATTATGCAATGTTGTACTGGCAGTCAATATTGTTGGACTGCCGGATAAAACTGTTGCAGAATCCAGAGAGCGTATCAGAGCAGCGTTAAATTCAATCAATCTTCTGTTACCTCCAAAAAGGATTACGGTTAATCTTTCCCCTGCGGATTTGCTTAAAGAAGGTAGTCATTATGACTTAGCTATTGCTGTTGGATTACTTGTTGTAATGAATGTGATACCAGTTGAAAAAGTTCAGTCTTATATAATTATGGGCGAGCTTGCACTAGACAGCAGAGTCATACCAATCTCAGGAGTACTTCCAACAGCAATCAATGCAAAACAGGCAAATAAAGGAGTAATTTGCCCAAGGGGAAATGGAGTAGAAGCTTCATGGGTAAAGAATGTTTCTATTCTAGCTATAGAAAAGTTAACTGATATTGTCAGGCATTTTAAAGGTGAGCAGTTAATTGAGCCAATAGTTTTTAACTATCGTGATGTACCTAAGGAGAAAAGGTTGGCTTCAGATATGAAAGATATTAAAGGCCAAATTGTTGCAAAAAGAGCAGCTGAAATTGCAGCAGCAGGTGGACACAATATGCTTCTTGTTGGACCTCCTGGTACTGGAAAGTCAATGCTTGCTAAGAGATTTATAGGGCTATTACCCGATTTGACTGAACAAGAGATGATTGATGTTAATATTCTCTCTAGCATAACAAAAGCCGGTAACGAAACATTTAAAGTAACTCGTCCCTTTCGTGAACCTCATCACTCATGCTCGATGTCAGCGATGATAGGAGGAGGGAAAAATGCAAAGCCTGGGGAAATCACCATGGCTCACAATGGTGTGTTATTTCTTGATGAGCTACCTGAATTTCCAAGGCTTGTGCTTGATTCTCTACGCCAACCACTTGAAGATAGAAAGGTAACTATTGCACGTGCAAATGCTCACATTACTTATCCAGCTAATTTTCAACTTATAGCTGCAATGAACCCTTGCAGGTGCGGTTATTTAGGTGATGTAAGCAGATCGTGCAATAAAGCTCCAAAATGCGGCACAGATTATAGAAATAAAATATCAGGACCTTTGCTTGATAGAATAGATATATGCATTGAAATGCCAAACGTTAATATACTCTCTCCTGAAATTTCTTCAGAAGGAGAAAGCACTGAGAACATTAGAAAAAGAGTGATAGCAGCGAGAAAAATTCAAGCTGAGCGTTATAGTAAATTTAATATTCGTTGCAATGCAGAAGTCAGTGGTGAAGCATTAAATAAATTCACTGAACCAGATCAGGAAGGGTTAGAATTGCTAAAGTACGTACTGAAAGAAAATTATATTTCTAATCGAGGCTACACACGCATATTAAGAGTCGCAAGAACCATTGCAGATCTTGTGAAAAGTGAGGAAATAAAAAGAGCACACATTGCAGAAGCGCTGAATTACAGAATAAGAATGTATAAATAAATTAATTTACTTGACGGGCAGCTTTTTTTTGCTATATACTGCCGTTAGTGAAATTTTAATATTTTAGGAGCAGATTTATGACAAGAATTGAAATGATAAAAAATAAATACAAAAGTGAAGGGCTTTGGTCAGCAGCTAAAGAAGTTCCTGTGCAAAGTTGGGATCTTGTAAAAGAAAATCCGCGTAAAACAGCTGGTACTTTTGTAGCAATTGCAGCAGTAGCTTCGCTTACGGCTGCTTATTTTTTAAGTCCAGCTTATGCAACTTTTGTTGGTACAGTTGGAACGAAAGCTGCAACACTTGTTAGTCCTGCTATTACTGCAATGTCTGCATTTGCAGTTGCTCATCCACTTATTGCTAGTTTGGTAGTCCTTGCTGCAGTAGCAGCTTTAATAACTGCACCTGTGCTTGCATATAAAAACAGTGGTAAATCAGAGGAAATTAAAGCCCTCAATGGCAATATTGATACAATACGAACAATAGTAAAGGATGGGGATAAAGAACCAGACACTAAGATTAATGAACTTAAAGTACATCCTTGCTTGGCAGTTCGTTCTGTAAGTTAGTTTTCAACAAAAGGGATAGGTTTCTGTCCCTTTTTAAATTTTAAGTAGAGTTATCTGAAAATCTATAATTATCACATCTATTAATGTTAAGAATAAGTAAATCTTATTTACTATTTGCATATGTCAAAATGAAAAATGTTTGCATATTGTTAAAAAAGCAGTAACTTGTTATCAAGTGAATTCACTAATATTTGAGTAAAGTTTAAATGTCAATTGACCTTAGTTTACCAGAGCTACCTGTATTACACCCAAGGATTACCGTTGTGGGAGTGGGTGGTGCTGGTGGAAATGCTGTGAATAACATGATTCAATCCAATTTGCAAGGAGTAAATTTTGTTGTAGCAAATACTGATGCTCAAGCGTTAGAGAAGTCATTATGTGATAAAAAAATTCAGCTTGGTATTAACTTAACTAAGGGTCTTGGTGCCGGCGCTTTGCCTGATGTTGGTAAAGGTGCAGCAGAAGAATCAATTGATGAAATTATGGAGCATATAAAAGATAGCCATATGCTCTTTATCACAGCAGGGATGGGTGGTGGTACTGGAACAGGTGCTGCACCGGTAATTGCAAAGGCAGCCAGAGAAGCAAGAGCGATAGTTAAAGATAAAGGAGCAAAAGAAAAAAAGATACTGACTGTTGGAGTTGTAACTAAGCCGTTCGGTTTTGAAGGTGTGCGACGTATGCGCATTGCAGAGCTTGGACTTGAAGAGTTGCAAAAATACGTAGATACACTTATTGTCATTCCCAATCAAAATTTATTTAGAATTGCTAACGAGAAAACTACATTTGCTGACGCATTTCAACTCGCCGATAATGTTCTGCATATTGGCATAAGAGGAGTAACTGATTTGATGATCATGCCAGGACTGATTAATCTTGATTTTGCTGATATAGAAACAGTAATGAGTGAGATGGGTAAGGCAATGATTGGTACTGGAGAGGCAGAAGGAGAAGATAGGGCAATTAGTGCTGCAGAGGCTGCGATATCTAATCCATTGCTTGATAATGTATCAATGAAAGGTGCGCAAGGAATATTGATTAATATTACTGGTGGTGGAGATATGACTCTATTTGAAGTTGATGCTGCAGCCAATAGAGTGCGTGAAGAAGTGGATGAAAATGCAAATATAATATTTGGTGCCACTTTTGATCAGGCGATGGAGGGAAGAGTTAGAGTTTCTGTTCTTGCAACTGGCATTGATAGCTATAATGACAAGCCAGAAGCTTCATCTATTAATCAAAACAAGATCCCAGCAGAGGAAAAAAATTTTAAATGGCCTTATAATCAAATTCCAATATCAGAAACAAAAGAATATGCTCCAACTGAGCAAACAAACGAAAGAGTTAAGTGGGGTAGCAATGTTTATGATATACCAGCTTATTTAAGAAGAAAAAAATAATGCAATTTTGGCTACTCAAGTCAGAACCAAGGGAATACTCGTGGCAAAAAATGGGAGAGGAGCAGGTGACGCAGTGGAATGGTGTATGCAATTATCAAGCTCAAAATTACATGAGAGCTATGAGATTAGGCGATCTTGCATTTTTTTATCATACAGGTAAAGAGAGAGTTATACTTGGAATAGTTGAAGTATTAAAGGAGTATTATCATGTTTATAATTCCAAATTTGGACTAGTGAATGTAAAACTTTTGAAACCTTTAAGTAACAAAGTGACGTTAAACAGTATAAAACAAAACCCACTTTTGAAAAATATGGCTATATTAAAACAATCACGTTTATCAGTTTCTCCGGTTTTAGAGGCTGAATGGAATGAAATAATAAGGATGAGTGATGTGTAATACCTGTTGCCAAACAATATTACCTCAGCACACAACATACAACTGTATGAGTGTTTGTTTCGAAGTAGCCGATTTTGCATCGAACACAAAGCAGTGCTTGAGGCTGGAATCCAGCTGTAATGCAACCACATTAAAAATATTGTGTTTTAATATAGCTTTTATATTCACTTACCTAATGTCTAATCAGAATTCCTGGATCCTAGTGTCGAGGCACTGGGATGACATCCTTCTAGTGTACAATATTCGTATAGTTGTGTGTATGATACGATGGTCTATAATTCTTCTTTTTTGGATTCCAATGTTAAGTTATGGGATAATGTCCTTTCTGGTGCTTTATTCATGTTAGAAGTAAATATTCTTGATAAGAGGTGGCATAGTATTACGAAGGACCCACAGAGTTTTGTATTAAATATTATTAATGCTTCTCTAAAAGAATTAAAAATAGATCATTATAAACCAAATATATCAATAGCTCTCGCTGATGATAACTTGCTACATCAACTTAATCTTAAGTTTAGAGAAATAGATAAGCCAACTAATGTACTATCATTTCCATGCGAACAGTTATCTAGTGAATGTGATCTAGGAGACATAGCAATTGCAGTAGATACAATAGAAAGAGAGTCTCATGAGTACTGTATATCTATCCTCACTCACACTGCACACATGTTAGTTCATGGATTGCTGCATTTACTTGGCTATGATCATCAAAAAGAAGATGAAGAAATTATAATGAAAAGTTTAGAGAGCAAGATTTTAGCTTTGCTTGAATTTGAAAAGGAAAAGTATGGTAGATAATACCAAAATATGTTATTTACAAAAAAGGGGTTTTAGCTGTAAAAGGTAAGCAATATGGTTCAGTTTTCTTTACCAAAAAATTCTAAAGTTAATAAAAAGGGCAAGATTTATCCTACTCCTACTGGAGCAAAAAATATTAGAAGATTTCAAATTTATCGTTGGTCTGCTGATGATGATAAAAATCCAAGAATAGACACATTTTTTATCGATATGGATAATTGTGGCCCTATGGTACTTGATGTATTAATAAAAATAAAGGATGAAATAGATTCAACCTTAACTTTTAGACGCTCTTGCAGAGAAGGAATATGCGGATCTTGTGCAATGAACATTGATGGTACTAACACTCTTGCATGCACTAAATCTATACATGATATAAAAGGTGAAGTAAAAATATATCCACTACCTCATATGTATATAGTAAAGGATCTAGTTCCAGATCTAAGCCAATTTTATGAGCAATACAAATCGATTAAACCTTGGTTACAAACAGATAAATCTGCCTTACAAAATAAAGAATACTTTCAATCTCCTGAAGATAGAAAAAAATTGGATGGTCTGTCTGATTGTATACTATGTGCTTGCTGTTCGACTGGTTGCCCAAGCTATTGGTGGAATGGTGATAAATTTTTAGGGCCAGCGATATTACTGCAAGCTTATAGATGGATTGCTGACAGTCGTGATAATAAGAAAGAAGAAAGACTTGCTTCTTTAAACGATCCATTTAAGTTGTATCGTTGTCATACAATAATGAATTGTACAAAAACCTGCCCGAAAGGGCTTAACCCAGCAAAAGCGATAGCGAAAGTAAAACAGCTTATGGTAGAGAGAGAAGGAATTTGAGTGTTATTTCTGGCACTCTTCGTAAGAAAATAGTAGACCCTCTGAAGCATAGGGTATTGTTAATACTCTAAATGTTCTTCCATTCATGAAATGTATTGTTTCACCATATGATTCCAGTAATCTTTTGAACAACTCATGTCTTTGATTATTAATAGTTTGAAAATCCTTTTTTCCTAAAAGCTTTTTAGATTCAAATAGGTAAAGCATAATCTCGTGATAAGTTGGATAAGACTCCAAAAATTTTGGATCAAACTGAAAAGTTTTTATAAAAGCATTATTATAAAATTTTAGCTTTTGATTCTTACTATATATCGCTACAGCAATCGATAGCTTCTCAAGCAAATTTTCTTGTGCAGCTAAACAATTGCTTAGCTCAGTATGTAATTTTTTTTCATCACTAATATCTTTTCCATACATTACTATGCTATTAGAATTTTGCATTGGAACTTCAACAAAATTAAAAACCTTAGGTTCGTTCTTGTAAGTTATTACACACTCTCCTGGTTTTACGTTATAGGAGCCACTCGCAACAGTAAATTTTTTAGAGCTGCCTATATATTTATCATAAAATAAGTTATAAAACCTTACTTTTTTATTCTTATTGTGCTTCAGTATTGGAAATGGTAAAGAGTCAAAAATTTTTTTATAGTTCTCCAATTCTCGCATAAGCTTACTATTTTCTAACTCAAGTTCATTAGCTTTTATCTTATAATCGGAGATATTCCTTATCCATAACAACACACCAATCACATTATTAGAATAATCTATTATGCTTTTACCATAACATGTGCAATAAACCTCACTGTCTTTTGACTTTAAATCTAGAGTAAAAGATTTATTTATTTCCTTTGCCTCAGCAAAACTTTTAATTAAGTTTTCTGATTGCTCAAAAAAATTTACAAACTCATTAAATGAATAAAAAACAGTATTAAGCAAAATTAGTAAATTGGGAGAAAATTTTTCTATACGTTTTTTTGCGTCCCAAATATAAAATCCATCATTTACAGTATCTATTAAATTATTTATGATAACATTTTGATGTTGTAAGTCCTTAATTTTATTACTAATTTTTAATTTAGAATATGAGAAAAAGAAGAATACTAGAATTAGTAGTAAAACTATTTCATACAAAAAAAACATGGCATTCTAAAACAAATATAAAAATTTGTAACCTCTCAGCAAAGAGATTGTACTGAAGAGGTATACAAGTAAAGATTGCCCAATACCCTAAAGCCTAATCTCTTATAAAGGTTTACAGAAGGTTTCATGCAATGTGCTACTATGTATTTGCATTCAAATTGCCTAGCTATCTTTATTCTTTCTAGCACCATTTGAGTTCCTATTCCACGACCCCTGTAAATTGGTAAAACTCCATCGCTATAAAAACCAGCTATGCTGTCTTGAATATAAAGACCGCATGTTCCAACAATTTCGTTATTTAGCATTACAAGAAAAAATCTTAACCTTGAGCTCTTATCATCATAATTCGATAATTGGCGAAAAAATGTGCTAACAATACTAATTCTGTGATAAAAAATTTTAGAAGTGTGTAAATCTAATTGCTCTAAGAGCTCACTACTATTTACAACATTGAACTTCAAATTTGGAACAGCATCATCAGGCAAAAAATAATCTTTTATATTGAGTAAAACTTTTTTTGGTGTACTAACGTGTTTTATTTCGCATTTTTCTAAAATACCCCCTATTTTTATACGTGGACTTATTATCCATGTTGCTTCTATATTTCGTGCTTTGAGATAATCTAGAGTTCTGCATATGGAAAGCTCAGTACATTGATCTTCACAAAACACAAAATTAAATAACGATTCTCTGGTACCACTTACTGTAAATATAACATTATCAAATTCGTCATGTATTTCCCACTTGGACAAATTCGTTGCATAAAGTATATAATCCTTTAGGTTCTGAATAATTAAGCTTGAATAACAAATTTTTTTATTCTGCATAAACCAACAATAAACAATAAAAGGCTCCTATAAAAACAAAGGCTAAAATTGCAGCTACAACATCATCTAGCATAATACCTAAAGGACCTTTTGTATTTTTATCAATCAAATTTATAGGCCACACTTTTATTATATCAAAAAACCTAAAGGAGAAAAAGCACACCAACAATACAGAGCTATTCATTTCTTGTTCTAATAATATTGAAACTAGAAGTACTGTCAGCAATTGACCAACTACTTCATCAATTACTACCTCTTTTGGGTCATGCGGAGCTTTGTAATGTTGTATATAATTGCCTGTAGACCATAATCCAACTAAGAATAAAAAAAAAATAATTGCTGTACCTAAAATTCTGTCATTGAGTAATATAGGAACAATTGGGTAAGCAGCCAAGCTGCCTATAGTACCTGGCATGTTTTTTACTGTGCCAGATAGCCACCATGTTGATATTAATTTATATAAAAATTTCACAATATACCAAAATATAAAACTAATTTATAAGAACAGAAATAGTATCTTCTATAGAAGTATTTTCATATAGCAATCTATAGATCGCTTCACATATGGGCATTTTTATCTTTAGCTTTTCTGCTAAATCAAATGCAGACTTAGCAGTGTTAAAACCTTCAATTACCGACTTACCCTCTGATAAAATCTGCTGAGCACTAGAACCATTACTATTAGCTACTTTAGACCCAAAAGATAGATTTCTTGAATTTAATGATGTGCATGTCACAACCAAATCGCCTAAGCATGCTGGTCCAAGTAGTGTACTTATATCTACATTGCCGTCACCAACTTTTGCTGAGTATAAAGCCTTAATTTCACTCATACTTTTCGTAATTAATGCTGCATGAGCATTAAACCCAAACCTACCTAGAACAACCCCACATGCTATAGCAAAAACATTCTTTAACGCTGCACAAACCTGTATTCCTATAACATCGCTACTAAGGTACAATTTAATATTTTCTTGCTGTAGCTCTGATACTAATTTTGAACCTAATACTTCATTTTGACATGCAAGAACCATCGAATATGGTAATTTTCTTGCAACTTCTATAGCAAAGCTAGGACCAGAAAAAACAGCAAGAGGATTATTAGGTAAAACTTCATTGACTACTTCACTAGGTAATTTTAATGTAGATTTTTCTATTCCCTTACAAGCCAAAATTATTGCTACATTTTTTTTTAGGTTACAATCATTCAATTGATAACATATCTCCCTTAGAGACTGAGTGGGAACAGCTAGAATTATTACTGAAGCATTAACTGCATCTTCAATAGCTAATTTTACTGATACATTATCAGAAATTGGACAATCAGGTAGCTTGTCACTTTCTCTTTTCTCTTTAATTGATTCAAATATGGCCTTATTGCGAGTCCACAAAATTACATTTTTCTTACTACTTAATGAAATCGCAATTGCTGTACCCCATGCGCCAGCACCTAAAACTGATATTACCACTCAATATTCCTGAAAGTATTACTTATAATTAAAAACTGTAGAATAAGTAAATTAAAAATATAACATAGAAGTATAAAATAGTTTAAATATCTATTAACCTAAGTATTCTTTTAATAAAAATAGCTTCTATTCAATATTTACTAAAAATAGTATTATTATAGTATATCTATTGTATTTTAGATCTATTTGTATAATTTTGGAACAACACATTAACTATTAATTAATAAGTGTAATTTCTATTATTCATTAATAAAAATTTGATTTGTTACTTTCCTTGGTTATATATATTACTAAAATTATAAATTATTTATGGGGTGTAAAATATGCGTATATTATTAATTGAAGATGATCAAGTAAGTGCAAGGACTGTAGTTAATGCCTTAACTTCTGATGGACATTTTTGCGACGTTGTTACTTCTGCACAAGATTATAACAATAATATGGTTTCCTCGGGTGGAGACTATTACGATCTAGTTATTCTAGATATACACTTGCCTGGTGATATTGATGGATATGATATACTGTTAAGATTAAGAAGTGCAAAAATCAAAGTTCCTGTTTTAATACTTTCGTGTATCTCCGCTGCCAACCATAAAGCTAAAGGACTTGGGTATGGTGCCGACGATTACTTAACCAAGCCATTTCACAAGAGCGAATTATTAGCTCGAATTAAGGCTATAGTCCGACGTACTAAAGGTCATCCCGAATCAGTGATAAAGATTGGTAATATGAATATCAATTTTGATCACAGGGTTGTTGAGGTAAAAGGCAAAACAGTTCACCTTACTAACAAAGAGTATTCCATGATAGAATTGCTGGCATTGCGTAAAGGAGCAGTGTTGACAAAAGAAATGTTTTTAAACCATCTTTACAATGGCTTGGACGAACCTTCAGACAACAAAATAGTTGATGTTTTTATGTGTAAATTACGTAAAAAACTTGAAAGTGCAAATGATGGAATAAGCCACATAGAAACCGTTTGGGGTAGAGGATATGTTCTAAAAGAGTATGTTGACGATGAAGAATATTCTAGTGCTAATATAAGCGAAAGCAGTAGTGACTATCAAGCAGAACAAGTGAAGGACAGCGCATGAAATGCTTTATTCACCCATTCATTGAAGCAACAAAATAGGTAGATGAAATAAGATAAAAACCAATCGTAAAAGTGAGGTAACATGGTTAGTCTTTTAGAACTTTACAAAGGCTTGCAGCAAAAAATAGAAAAGTTGGAAGCTAAGCTAAAAAGTTATAGGTAAGAAAATAAGGTTTTAGAGATAGAGGGTGATGAGTTAAAGGAAAAGCTTTGTTAAGTTCAAAAGGAAATACAAAAAGAGATAAGCCAAGAAGTAAAAGGAATATAGGTGGTCAAATTGAGCGTACAGGATATGTGAAATGTTTGATACATTCACATAGTACGACTGACATTCATGTATTGCCTAGGTGAAATATAAGCCGAGTTCTGTTTATGTAGCTATTTATCTAGAGTAAATGTTACCATTTACTTCATGCGATTTACCCGAGTAGATATGAGAAAAACATAGAATCTACTTCTATTTAATCTTGCTCCTAGTGTTGGTTACTTGACTACCAATGTTGCCATTGTTATGGTGTGCTCTTACCACACCTTTTCACCCTTGCCTAATAATATTTAGGCGGTAATTTTCTGTAGCCCTATAACTGGAGTTACCTCCGGCGGGCGTTACCCGTCACTATTTTTCCTTGGAGCTCGGACTTTCCTCTGCTGTGTTTATCACACAACAGCAGCTACTTATTTCACCCAGGAGTTATATTTTAACACGAAAATCATAAAAGCAAAAGAAAATTTCCTAACAGTCTACATACTAAAAACATTCAGACAAATAGCTAAAGGTGATATTCCGGTACATCATCGCTATCCCAAGATAAGCTTTTTTGGGAGTGTTAAATAAACTGTGTCAAACCAAGAAATAAAAATATAATTGATATAAAAAAATGGAGGTTTGACATGAGTCAAGTAAACAGAACTACCGGTTTGGTAGACTATAAAGAACTGGAAGCAAATATTCTATCATCGATAAGAGAAGGAAGGCCGCTGACGGGAAGAGATGGAGCATTAACACCGTTTATAAAAAGGTTGCTAGAGGCAAGTCTGGAAGGTGAAATAGAAAGCCACATGTCAGCTAAAAGTGAAGAAAATAACCGAAGAAATGGGAGAAACGCAAAAACTTTACGCACGAGTGGAGGCTCATTTGAGTTGTTAACACCTAGAGACAGGGAAGGAAGCTTTGAACCCCAAATAGTTAGAAAAAGACAAACAAGCCTACATCCAGAACTTGAAGCAAAGGTCTTAAGCACATTTGCCAGTGGCATGGGATACAGAGATATAGCGTCACATATTGAGGAAATTTACGATCACAAAATATCGGCGGCAGAGATATCAAGTATTACTGACAAACTGCTACCAGTAATCAACGAATGGCGTAGTCGTCCGCTGCAGTCTGTATATCCGATAGTTTTCATGGACGGAATATTTTTTAAAGTCAAGGAGGACGGGCATTGTGTAAGTAAATGTATGTATAATATATTAGGTATAGATCAAAATGGCAGAAAAGAAGTATTAGGTTTTTATTTAGCTGAAAGTGAAGGAGCTAACTTCTGGTTGGGAGTACTAAATGATCTCAAAGAGAGAGGAGTGGAAGATATTCTAATTGCATGTGTAGATGGGCTAAAAAGCTTTCCTGCAGCAATAAACGGTGTGTTCCCTAATGCAGAAGTGCAGATGTGTATAGTGCATCAGATACGTAACTCACTGAAGTATGTAGCTAGTAAAGATGCAAAGAGTTTTTTGAGTGATTTAAAGAAGGTATATCAAGCTTCAAGTAAGGAAATTGCCGAGAATTATCTGTTGGAATTAGATGAAAAATGGGGCACAAAGTACCCTATGGTTATAAAATCTTGGCAGAATAATTGGGAAAACCTATCTGGTTATTTTAAGTATTCCGATCCAGTTAGGAGGATAATCTATACTACTAATCCCATAGAGGGGCTACATAGGCAAATTAGGAAATTCACCAAAACCAAGGGCTCATTTACCAACACAAACGCCTTGTACAAACAGGTATATTGTGCTATAAAAAAAGTAGAGCAAAAATGGGTAATGGCTTTGCCTAATTGGGCATTAACTATATCTCAGCTCGATATTTTCTTTCCCAACAGATTGAAAATTCAGTTGAGCTAAAAATGTGGTTTGACACAGTTTATTTAACACTCCCGCTTTTTTCACTTTTAGATTCTAGCTCAGTCAGTCAAGACCCTGGTCCACCGCTTGAAGACGATGAGCTACTTCTTGACCGACTACTACTCTCCACCGATATACTGTCTAGCACCGTTCCAGATTGATCCATAGTTTGCATAGATATATGGCTCATTCTGTTACTAGCAATAAAAATTTCTTCATCGCTACCATTTGAATGCGATTCCAAATCAGCTAATTCTAACATATGAGTAGTATTATAATAACCGTGATATTTCTTAATACATTTATATGCTATGAATCCTATAATTCCAGCAACACCTATTGCTCCAACCAAAGACCCACCTATCATTCCTGCCCTATCAGACCCTATAGCAAGTTTAGTAGGCTGTGGTAAAGGAGTAGTTTTAGGAAGTAAAATTGTAGTAATCAGAGGAGTTGTTACTTTTGTTCTAGTACTTGGCATAGTGGACAACGTTTGTATAATTTTCTCTGAGTTTGTTGTTGGTGCATTAGTTGGCATTGTAGTAATCATAGTCGCTTGTGAGGTCGCAATAGTTTCAGCTACTGTTGTTGATTCTGATGCCGTACTTACTTTAGTTGTTAATTCTGTTAAAGGCCTACCCATCGTAGTACTGCTTGCTGTAAAAGTTAATGCAACAGTCGCTGCTGTAGATTTTACAGTACTTGTCTCAGTTTCTGAAGTTACTATCGGTGCATTAGTTGACGTTGTAGCAACTGTGGTCGCTTGTGGAGTAGTAGTTGTTTTTGCTACTGTTGTTGACTCCACTGTGACTGTACTTGCCTGAGTTGTTGACTCTGTTGAAGATTTACTCATTGTGGAAGTTGGTACAATGATAGTTGATGCTTCTGTTGTTAATTTGGTAGTCTTTACAGTGTCGGTTTCTGTTGTGCTAGTAATTGCAGCAGTCGTCGTTTTCTTAGAAGTCACAACCGTCTCTGTAATAGTTATAGGAGCCACAGTACTGCTGGAAATAATACTAGGCATCAATTGGCCGTTAATGATATTAACAAAATCACTGAGAGCTTTGATACTGCTTGTCGGTATTATCGTTGCTTCAGAAGATTTTCCAGAGCTCTCTCTATTAAAAGTTATAATACTCTCTCCACTTACCGCAGTGACGATAAAACCTCCTTGGCCACTGTCTTTAACATACAATTGTTCTATAGGATCTTCACATTCACAAACAGTAAAATTTGATTTTGGTCCTTTCTTAGCAAGCCTTGCTAAATGCAATTCTTGCGTATTAGAAGATTGTTTTTTCGCAAGAAAAGCAACCTGATCATCGCCTTCAGTTCGTTTTACGTACTGTAGAAAATTTATTTCACCTGGATTAGAGATAATAAATGATGCTTTATCTATTTGACAATTTTTCTTAAGCAAACATTCATCTTCTTTTCTATCTTTCAGCTTCTGAGCCACGTCAATCAAGTCGAATTTAAAGATATTTGTTCTTACTTCTTGATTTTCAGGAACGTTTGGTCTCACTTGCGAATAAAGCATCGTATTTTCATCTAGTACTAATTGCCCTGGATTATCAAATTTGAATAATTTTCTTTCTATAAGACCGTTTTTTTACGCAAAACCTTAAATTTTCCATCCGTGTCTGATTGTAAATACCAGGAGACTAAAGTTTGATCCTTTAAATTATGAGCGATTACAATAACATTACCGTTACCAACTTTTACTGCTTTTGGTTGAAAGTAGCTATTGCCTTTATTTGCATCATTATGGTTATTAATGTTTTTTTGTAATTTTACTTTTCCTGAATGCTCAACTGAGGGTGCATTAGTTGAATGTTGAATTTTATAAGTGTTAAATATTAAACTTTTTATGTATTTTTTTCCTTCTTCGTTAATTTCTTCTGTAGGAAAAATAACTCCAATTTTATCTACTTCAGCTGAATTTTCTATTAGTGTGAGAGATAATTGGTCCTTGAATTCATTTGTTACGTTAACACCTGTACAACACTCATATGTTTTTGATTGATATAACGGACTAATGAGTAATTTTACTTCACTACTTCCATCACTGTTATCTCGATAATTAAGTCCATAAGCAATTTCATTTTGCTCGATAAACTCCATGTTTGCTAGATTGAAATCTGTTACTTCTTTAACTTTTAGTATAATTGTATTAACTCCAAATAACCTACTTAATATAGACATAATTATATTTAAAATCTTAACAAAATACTATTATGATTGTTCCTGCATGTTAATGTCAATGAAAATTTTAACTAAGATTAACAAATTAATTTTTTTAAATACTCTGAGATAATATGCTAATAAAGCCAGAATTTCTCATAGAAAATATATTTCCTTTGAAACCATATAATAAATTTAGCAGCTTGTTGACAACAGAAATTCTTTTACAAATTGTCCCAATTTCCTTATCATGACAGTAAGAGTATTTATCCTTGTTTTTAATCTCTGCAAATTTAACAACAAAATTCAGGTATATATTGGCAAATTGCATAAAATTATAGCGGCTGCATGTCTTTTTTATTTTTTCTACATTCAGCTAAATCGCGCTTGTTAGCACATTATTACAACGCCAATTTACATTATTATAGGGTCAAAACTCGTTATACGGGGTTTTTTTGCCTTTTTTTTATTTAGTTAATTTCTTAATGCTTATAATTCCGCTACGTGTTAGTGATATAGCTATACAAGAAGTAGTAGAAAGCTAGCTTGTATTAGCTTTACTTGTCATGTATATTATATGCGGTTTTATAAAGTGAGGAATAAATATGCCAGAAGTTACCGAGCAAGATTCTAATAAGGAAAGTAGAATAGAAAACGAGCTACAACAGGATTATGAATATGAATTGATTAAAAGTTTATTCATGTTTCCTGATAGGCGTCATTTGGTAGATATTGCTGAAGCTACAAAAGGCTCGTTTGATAATTTAATGTGTGCGTGGCTTGTTACAACTGAGTTAACAGACAGTCAAGAAGAGTTAGATGAGAAATTGCTATCTATTTTTAGTGCAATGAGATCTTTGAGTGCAGGAGATAGTTACCGGCAACTTCAAAAGTTTTTGTTAAATAATAAAGATAATCAAGATCTAAAAACCGTTCTTAATTGTGAAAGGGGAGAGTCTAGTTTGACGATGTTGCACATAATATCAAGTATGGCTTGGGCAAGAAAACAATATGATTGTGCCGTAAGTTTGCTTTTAGAAGCAGGAGCTGACCCTAATATCAAGAATGATAAAGGGAGGACACCTTTACACTATGCTACTGGACCTTATAGTATAGCTGCTCTCTTAGAAAAGGGAGCTGACCTTGATGCAGAAGATAATGAAAAAAAAACGCCTTTGCATCATGTTGCTAGTGTTGGTTGTTCTGAAGGCGTAGTTTTACTCTTAGAGAAAGGAGCTATTTCTGATCGAGGTGATAAACAAGGAAAAACTCCTCTGCAAGCTGCACGTGATAATCATCATGAACATATTGAAAAGTACTTTGTGACTTATAAGCGAGAGAAGTTGAGTGATAAGTTACGTTCTATAATGGAAACAAAAGACTGGTTCGAAGATGGTTCAGGTTGCGTTTTAACTAAGAGACAGGAGGGTTTGAGAAGAAAGTTATTTGATATAGAAAACAACTTAGAAGATGATTTAGTTGTTGAAGATCTAAAAGAATTCTTAGATGACTTTGGGAATGATCAAGATCTAAGAATGGTTTTGAATTTTCGAAGTAATGAAGGAGAGTTGCAGGTGCATCAACATGCTAAAAATCTTGATTCTTTTGCTCGTTTAGGTATTGATGAAAGAGCAAATAAATTTGAAGTAAAAAGATTACTTTTGAAAGCAGATGCAATCAATTTACAATGGTCAAATTGTGATGAGCAAGAGTATTGTTCTAGGGATTTATGGAGTAATTTACCGCCGAATCGACAGATAAAGCTAAAAGAATTTTTAGATAAAGTTTCTAAAGCTCAAGATATGGATGAGCTAGAAAGAGTTGTAAACGAAGCTATTCTCTCAGGAGGAAGGTTTAACAGACGATTTTCTCAAGATAAGAAACGTAACTTTACAGATTGTGTTATGGAAAGGATTGGTGAGTTAGGAAAGAATCCTGAAGTTGCAAGCAGGATAGTATGCAAGTTGGTATCAATAGGGGCAGTGTTATATAATAAGGATAATATGAAAGTAATTGATACACTAGAATCTGAATTTAAAGAGCACAAAGGGAATATGATAGAAGCTTATTACGATTATATATATAGCACTCTAGATTTTATGGAAGTTATAAAAGGAGCAGTTATTAATGGTGTGGTAAGAAATGCAAAAATAGATAACACTACTTTATACTCGGAATATTCCGAAGATAGCATAATAAATGTTGCAAAGCTCACAGAAAAAGCTAGTGAGTTAAGGCGAGCTCAGGGAAATATAGACTATGAAAGAGATATAATAAAGATTGGTAAAAGTGAGGTAGCAATTATAACAAAGGATGGTATAAGGAATTACACCAATCTTGCGGACGATAGTGATATAGTATTGACTTTCCCTACCACTCAGGGAAAGTTAAAAGTCAGGTTGTATCCTGATAAGCAAAATAAAAACTGGATAAAGGTAGAAGTAAGAGATCAAGAGAAGTTGAAAAAATTAAAAGATTGTGGGGAGAAAATAGGAGTAAATTGCTTACTTGGTGGTTACTCAGTGTACGATGCTATTAAACGTGGGTACTTTAAAAGACCTACAGGAATTTTCCAGGGAGAAAGATTACAAAGTGGTGAAAAAGTTTCTCATGTAGATCAATTACAACGTAGAAAAAATAATGAGGTATGTCAAATTAGATCACCCTAAGCTTGATTTACAGCAGGTCTTAAATTATGCAAGAAGTCTAATTGCAATTGTTAGCTTTTCAAGTATAATTTGTTGAGATTTACAAGAGACTTATTAGATGAAAGAGAAAGAAGAGGAGTTTAGTTTTACATCAGATAACCTGAAGAAAGCGAAAAAGTCTATAGAGATGTATCCTAAAGGTAGAGAAGGTAGTGCTGTTATGCCTTTACTGTATCTGATTCAAGAGCAATGCGGATGGGTTTCTGAATCTGCTATGCGTTATGTTGCTGATATGCTGCATATTCCACATATTCGTGTATATGAAGTGGCAAATTTTTACACCATGTATAATTTAAAACCAGTAGGTAAATATCTCATACAAATTTGTAGAACAACTCCTTGCTGGTTGTGCAATAGTGAAGAAGTATTAAATACCTTTAAAAAGAAACTAGGAATCAATATCGGTGAAACTACTAAAGATAATCTATTTACTTTAAAGGAAGTTGAATGTCTTGGTGCATGCGTTAATGCCCCTGTGGTGCAGATCAATAATGACTTTTATGAAAACCTCACTCCTGAAAAAGTGGAAAATATCATAGCAGAGCTTTCAAGCAAATAGATGGAAAAGTTTTCGTTTAGGATAACCAAGCAATCAGGTTCTGCAAGAGTTGGCACAATTAAAACTCCAAATGGAAACATAGAAACACCAGCATTTATATTTTGTGCAACCAAAGCTGCCATTAAAGCTGCAGATATCGAAAGAATCAGAGAAGCAGGTACTCAGATAATACTTTCTAACACCTATCATCTAATGCTCCAACCAGGGGAAGATACCGTAGCAAAACTTGGTGGATTGCACAAGATGATGGGATGGAGTGGACCAATGCTCACTGATTCTGGTGGATACCAGATATTTAGTTTAGGGCACGGGTCAGTTTCGGAAGAAATAAAGGGAATAAGACAGAAGCAAAAAACTCTGATCAAAATTAACGAAGATGGGGCAATTTTTCGTTCTTACATAAATGGTAAAACTTATTGTCTAACTCCTGAAAAGTCTATACAAATTCAACAAAAATTAGGTGCAGATTTAATCCTAGTTTTAGATGAATGTACTCCATTCCATGTCAGTAAAGAATACACAAGAAAATCAATGCTCATGAGCTATAGATGGGCTGAATGTTCTTTAAATGAGTTTGAAAAAAATAATGATGGCAAACAGGCGCTGTATGGAATTAGCCAAGGCGGAGTGTATCAAGATTTACGTGGAGAAAGTTGTGACTTTATCAACAATTTGCCATTTTTTGGTCAAGCAATAGGTGGATCGCTTGGTCAGAGTAAAGAGCAGATGTATGATGTAGTTTCCTTTACTATGGAACATTTAAAAAAAGATAGGCCTACTCATTTGCTTGGTATTGGTGGAATTGTAGACATTTTTCGTGGAGTAGAGCTTGGAGTTGATACATTTGATTGCGTGCATCCAACTCGCCTCGCAAGACATGGTGGCGCACTTGTTAAAGTAAAAAACAGAGATTCTATTTCTTCAAAGTGTAAAGAGCATATTAATTTGCGAAATCAACGATTCGAACTAGACGATAACCCAATTGAGAGTGATTGTTTGTGCTTTACTTGCAGGAGACATTCAAGAGCTTATATACACCATTTACTAAAAGCGAAGGAATTGCTGGCTTATACACTTGTTACCATTCACAATGTTTTCTTCATGAATAAGTTGATGGAATCAATAAGACAAGCGATATTGAATGATAGGTTAGATCAGGAAAAAAATAATTGGATTAGTGAAATACCGCTGCATTGTGAATTATATACCTAGTTCATATCTTTTCTACGCTTATTTTATGTTCTTTAAAACAGAAAAAGCCTTCCTCTTCCTACTCTTTCCTGGCTAATCCATAATTAGCATCTTTTGCGCATGTGTGTTGCATTTTTTTTAAACTTGACAGTATATTATATATACTAGCATACTAGAAATATAATTTTGTGAGGCATTTATGGTTAAAAATAAAGAAAAACATCAAATAGCGTTTTGTGTTTCAGCCTTTACACTCTTAGCTGGTTTATCATTAATCGCAACTGGAGTTGCAGTAGGTACCGTACCTGCTATAGCTTCTTGTTTAGTGATAGGAGGAATTTTGACTGCCTTGTCTATTGTGCAATCAGTAGAAAGCTATTTATTTTTACAAAACAGCGAAAAAACTTTCAATAAAATAATTAGTGGTATATGCGACGAACCAGAAAGCAAACTTTTTATAGAAAGGATTTTGCAACCATTCATTGAACTTTTTAGTGAGCATAAGCAACATAACTAAAGTACACTAAGCATAGAAACCACTTTATCGTAACTTGGCAGTGAATTAATTTCTCCAATCGCAGCTAAAGTAATTTTTTCATGCTGAGATAGCAATTCTTTTGCTACCCTTTTTATATCAGCAATATTAACCATGCTTGTTTTTTCTATTAATTCGTTTTTACTGATGTATTTATTATAGTTGCCGTAGTAGTGTCCTAACGTTTCAGCACGCGAGCTAACACTTTCGCGTGACATTAAAATTTGGGATTTTACTCGCTCTTTTACTCTATTTACTTCTTCTTCCTTCAGATCGTCTGTGGACAATTTCTTTAGCTCTGTCGTTATGGATTTTAAAAATTTATCTAGATTACTACTATCTGTACCGGCAAAAATGGAGAGTATTCCTGTATCAGCATAACTAGAGTTGAATGAGTAAATGGAGTAAGCAAGACCCTGCTTTTCTCTTACTTCCTGAAACAGGCGTGATGACATTCCGCTTCCCAGTATGGCATCAAGAACTTTGAATGTATGATATCTATTATCATCACGAGAAACACTAGGTAGACCAATTAATAAATGTACTTGATCTAATTTACGATGTTCTAAATACTCACCACCGGTATAACTTGCATTCTCGCTTTTTTTCAGCTCTTTTGAATGAATCTTTGAGAGAAAGTCTTTGATTAATTGAACAACTTCCTCATGTTCAACATTTCCTGCAACAGCAAATATAATGTTCTCGCCAAAGTAATGCTCATTGATGTAGTTATCTAGATTAGCTCGAGTAAAAGATTTGACAGTATCTTGCGTACCCAAGATTGACCTACCAAATGGTTGATCTTTATAAGCTGCTTCAAAATACTTATCAAAGATGATATCGCTCGGTGAATCATTAGTTTGAAAAATCTCTTGTATTACAACACCCTTTTCGCGTTCCAATTCATCCTCTGGAAATGTAGAATTCATTAATATATCTATTAATATATCAATGCCAGTCTTTATATCTTTTTTAAGAACCTTTGCGTAATAACTGGTGCTTTCTCTACCGGTGCAGGCATTGAAGGCTCCACCTATATCATCAAAAGCTTTTGCAATTTCAAATGCAGTCCTCGTTTTCGTTCCTTTGAAAGCCATGTGCTCTAGGAAATGAGATATTCCATTTTGACTTGCGCTTTCTGCTCTACTGCCAACACCAACCCGTATATTTAAAGCTACAGAATCAACTTCATGCACTCGCTCAGTTATTATGCGCAAACCATTATCTAGTTTTGTTACTTGTGGTATATTCATCTTATATATTCTTCTTTAAATTCTCTTCTACAAAATCCCAATTGATCAAATGATCAAGAAAAACTTTTATGTAGTCAATTCTGCGATTTTGGCAATCCAAATAGTATGCATGCTCCCATACATCCATAGTAAGTAGTGGCACCTGGCCATAAATTAGCGGTAGATCCGCATTTGGAGTTTTAGTGATTTTGAGTTTTCCTTTTTCAAGCACTAACCACACCCATCCACTACCAAATTGGCTTACTCCATAATTTGAAAATTCTTCACAAAATTTGTCAAAGCCACCGATATCATCTTGAATTTTTTTTGCTAGAAGACCATCATCTTTAGGTTTACCACCACCATTTTTTTTCATTGAATTCCAATAAAAAGTGTGATTCCAAACTTGTGCTGCATTGTTAAAAATAGGAACTGTATTATTATTTCCATGAACTTTCGTTACTAATTCCTCAATTTCCATATGTTGATAATCTGTGTTTTCAACCAGTTCGTTGAGTTTATTTAAATATCCCTTATGGTGCTTATCATAATGAAAATCTAATGTCTTTACAGATATATAAGGCTCTAAAGCTGCTTTATCATATGGCAACTCAGGTAAAGTAAAACTCATGCTGACCTCTTTATTTTCGATGGTATGGTAATATGTGCTTTTGCGCAATAAATAATTTAGTTAGGTAGTGATCGCATTTATTCTAAAACAAGCGATATTAGTAAGATAATTATGTTTTTATTTTAGAGGGGTAATATGTTAAATTTATATGATAATTTTAAGAAATATGCTAAGTTCGGAGATGTTCCTACCAAAAGTGTTGGGTGTAACAAAATTCCACAAAATAGTTTCTATAAATCCGTTTACCTTATCAACAGTGTTGTTGGGCAAGTGAAAAATGTAGCTCTTGGTAGTTACCAAAATCCTTCTATGATTCAGACTACTACTTTTGCGTTAGCTAGTGTAATTCTGCAACCTTTATATCTAGCATTGGCGTATTTGTCATACTGGCCGGCAAAAGGATTAGCGAAAGCAATAGATAGTTTTGATCTTAAGCGTAACACAAAATCGTTCATAAATTATTCATCCATGTTGTCACGTAAGACATGGGACCATAGTAGTGCATTATCTAAATTTGTTAACACAGTTTTGAGTTATGTTGTTAGTGCTGTCATTTGGGCTGCTGCGCTTGTTATTACACCACTAGTTTGGACTATTGATAAAGTAGCAAGTAAGTTTAGTGATGCAAAAAGTGAAGGTGTTGGTAGTCCTTCTCAAAATAGATAGCCTACCAAGTACATGTGAAACCATTGTATCTGTGTGGCAAAATAAAGTAGACGAGATAAAGACACCTATAGAAGCAAGAGGATGTCATGCCAGTGCGTGACACTGCCATCCAGCTTTTTCGCGCAAAAAACGTTGTAAGGTGTTTACCAACTTAGTTGAATCCCAGCTGGGATGACACTTGGTTATGCAAGAAATCTATTGTCAAAAAAAATTACTTCCGCATATTTTGAATCTGATTATAATGACAATTAGAGATATTTTAAGAGCTCAAAATCTATCTTTGTCTGCAGACTTTCAACTAACTTTTCAATAAAAAACGTAGCGTATCTTTTTCAGCGTATATACACGTCTGTCATATGTGCGCTGCATTTTTTTCTAATCTTTTTATACAGGAGGATTTTATGTCCAGAATTCCAGATACTTGACTTTTACTTTAGCTAATAATGGGCGCCTATGATTTTTATAAAGAAAGTGTAGGAAATAGAAACATTTCTGTTTTTTGAGTAACAAAAAACCACTTTAACTTGCCATTTATATTTGAAAAGTAATTATATTAATATAATATTCATATTTATATACTAATATTAGTATATTTGCAAAATTAAGGAATGTATTATGTTTCAAGGAAATTTACAGGGTTTCAATAATGAGGAAAAGGAAGTAGATTTACAACAAAAGTTGGATGATTTTTCAAGTTACAGTGTAATTCGAGACATTATGCGTATATGCTCCAATAAATGTCAAAATAGTTCATCACTGCAAGAATGCCTACAACAATGTCTTCAAGCATTACCATTTTATAGTCTTGAACTTTCCGAACCTCGTTCACAAATTAGTGAGAAATTAGCAGCTAGTACAAAAAGTCTCTATGATGAAAGCGAAAAATTATTGCTTATAGTAGATGAAATACACAATCAAGATCCAATGTATTTTTAATCACAAAAGAAGATATTAGTAAACTAATATCTTCTTTTTTTTATCCGTTTAGCAGAGTGATAAACTAAGGTAGACAGATAAGACCACCATAAGAATAAACGGTATCATGCCAGTGCTTAACACTGAAATCACGATACAATGTTGAACACTTTTTTTTGCCTTTCGAGAGTAAGTTCTTTCAATCGAAACACTATATGTACGTTATCATCGTCAATTTCAATGCATTGAGCTAATTTTCTTATTATATCAAGTTTAGTTTCCGAATATGCCTGATTAAGCTCTCTCAGAGGAAAAATTTTCTACAATGTTTGTGATAAAATCTAATTCTCTCTGTAGCCTCTTTTCATCGATAGCTTCTTCCCTTTGATCTCTGATTCCTTTTAACTCCTTTTTCATGCTCTCAACTTCTAAGTCATACTTTTCCTTCGTTATATGACCCCTTGCATATACATAAGCTAATCTTTCTATACCTTGTTCTATTTTATCTGCGCGTTTTTCAATCTCATCCTTTGCCTGCTTATTTTCATATTTTAAAAGTCTAACCTTTGTCATTGCCTCTGGTTCTTTGAGTACCATCTTCATTTCTTTCCATACTTCTTCTAGTATATCAACTCGTATTGATTTGCTGTTACACACCCTATTCCCACCAAAACGAATTGATTTTTTCTTTCAGTCCTCGGAAAAATCTTACTCAGCTTAGCTATAGATGTTTACAAAAGAAATTCAAGTGAGTGAAGAAAGAAAAATTATTTTTGCAATACCGTAGGTACGCTCCACAATTATATTGAAGTTTTTATTGCACTCAAAACCTTCATTTTTCCTCATTTCTAGAATTATTAACGCATTATCATTTAACCAGCCTGAGTGAGCTAACTCGTCTAAAGTTGAGTTAACCAGATTGATATTATAAGGTGGGTCCATAAAAACTACATCGCACTTTGAAATAGGTCTTGGTAATCCGTTAGCATTGCAACAAATTAACGTGATATCGTTCGTAATTCCAAAATCTTCTGCTGTTTTCTTAGGCAGTTGCAAATTGTAATAATCTGAATCTACCATGAATGCATGTTTAGCACCTCGAGAAAGTGCCTCAAATGAAAAAGAGCCACTTCCGCAGAATAAATCAAGTACATTTAGGTTATAAATAGGTTTTCTTGAAGAAAGTATACTAAATATTGCTTCTCGGACACTACTCATAGTGGGCCGTGCAGCTAAATTCTTGCCTGTAGTTATTTTTCTTCCACGATATTTACCCGCAATAACACGTAACATATAAAACAAGTTCGAAGTTAACTAATTATTTATAATACACATTTAATGTCAACATAGCTTCAGCAGTCTAATAAAAAGAAGATTGCTTGTGGAGAAACGCAAGATCAATCGCTTTTCTTTGATTTATTTTCTATACTGATTGCACGACCAATCTCGTCTTGTAAATCATCATGGTTGTTTTTTTCATCATGACCCATCCCTTCAATTCTACTTTCTAACTCTAACTTAATTATAGTATTGATTTTCTCTATATTATCGAGGAAGTTTTTACATTCTTCATCACTATATTCCTCACCAGATGCTTTTTTTTCTATAAATAGATTTTTTAACCCTATTAGATCAAAACTCTGATTGGCATTTAACACAATATTTCTCTCTATAAAACTAAGATCTGATAGTAACAAACTAACCTCTAATAGATCTTCACTTTTAATGTTTGCAAGATTATCAAGATTGTCTAAAATAGAGAACATCTTAAGCTCCTTCTGTGCAATTTCTTTGTCTTCTTTGTCAAATTCTGACGATAGCCCTTTATCATCTATAAGTCTCTCATTCAGAGCTTTATCTAGCTTTGAAAGATTAACATCACCTTGCTTAGTGCTATCTAGTAACAAATCTACCCTCGCTCTGCGTGCATTCAAAATATCATCATAATCGTTTAGCTGAATATTACCACCTTCATCCTGCTGCAAACCATAATATTTTAGTCCTTTAAAGTTAGGATTCTTCATTATTATCTCTGTTATCATTCCTTTCATTATCTTGAAGCTCTCTATCTTCTCCGGCACGTATAGCTTCTGTAGTGTTTTTTAGGTCTTCTGGTTCCGTACCTAATTTTCGATTTGATTGATTAGGCTTATTTTCTTTTGATGATTCATCTTCTTCTGGTTCTCTCTTGCGGCCGATAGTGTAATCATGAAGCCTTTCCAAGAACTCACGTCTGTGCGTTTTTGCTCTATAAAGTAAATTATGCTGATAACCATCTTTTTCTCCCGTAGCAGGGTTAATTCCTATAGAGTCAAGACCATGCTTCCAAGTAAATTTCATCGCATCTTCTATTGTATAGCCCAAATGTGATCCTACATATCCTTTATAATATTCTAAATATTTATCAATTCTTCTATGTGCAATATCTTCTTTATCAATTCCAAACGTCCTGTAGATTTTTTCCTCAAGCTTATCAATATCATTTTTAGGTGATGTTGCAAATTTTGTTGCTTCAATAGTAGCACCTACAAGCTTGCGTGGCACATTAATAGCATATTTCAGCACACCCCCAACTCCCGGTATTCTACCTAGCAAATTAGCTGTACCTCCAGCTAATCTGTCTGGTACATGAGTAGCCCAATCACCTAAAGACTCTAACTTTCCACCAGCAAAGTTCTGCCACTGTTGCTTTAATCCATCTGTAACACTAGCTAAAGGTGATGCTTGATACATACTAGATATACTGTAAACACTAAACCCACCACCGGCAATGCTTGAGCCCATCTGTTGTACAAACTCCTTCAAAGAAAACATCAAAAATGAAAGCAAAAATAGCACAAAAATCTCTCCTGCGTTGATTAAATAACCTCTCTGTATGTCTTGCACCCTTTGGTAATCACTATTTTCTTGATAATTTTGATTTACATCATAAAAATTCTCTGATTGGCAGCTCTCGCTCTGCGTAATTACACCTTGCACTAAAGACTTTATTTCACTTATTATTTTCTTATAATTGCTACATTTGTTTATATCTTGACAGTGGCGTTTTACTATTTCGCTAATACTAGTACTACCTACCCTTTTATCTATATTATCTATCAACAATAAGATATCAGCCTTTTCTGATGCATGTAATAAACTATTCGTTAGACGCACTAGATCTTTTTCACTACAATTAGCATCAACTACTATATCACTTTCTGCTATATAATGGTCTGCTGGATTTTTCTCAGTACCAGGCACTGGGTTAAAGAAAGGATAATCTATATAACGAAAACCTTTTTTAATGTAATCGGGTGGAAGAGGGATATATCCAGCACCACCGGTGAATTTTACTGCACCACCTTCTCTGCTTATCTTTTCTATACCCTCTATGTTCTTGTCTACGTTCAGTGGAGAAGCCTCCCCGATAGTATAAGGTACAAAAATTTGCCCTGGAGTCCAGCCAAAGTATTCTTTATCAACTATACAAAAACCACCAAATACCCATTTTGGAGCGCATAACTTTATTTCAAGCCATTTATTATAGCATACAGTAAAACCTAACTGTTTATAAAAGGTATTCATTATCATTGCAGCAAGTAATGACAACAAAGCAAATATCATAATTGATTGAAAACAGAAACTAATACAGAATTTGATCCAACCCTCAAATAGACTTTTCAATGGTGAAAATAAAATAGAGATTAGGAATAGCGGCATTATAGCTATAAGAAAAGCTATACCCATAAAACCAGAAAGGAATATTATGTAAGCATACATACACAGCAGGAAATATAAGACAATCCCTATAAAAATTGCCGGTATCATAAGGAGACTTGCCCACATTTGATAATGTAAAAACGCCGCAAATTTTTTCCAAACAGAGTAAGCAAAAAACTTATTGAACATGTCTTCCATGAAACTGAACAGCTTAATACGTGCCTCTCCATCTACTTGAGCAGTGGTTGCAGTGTTCATATGGGGTGCAAAATTAGTAATTATACTTATCAACTGTTCAAGACCTTTAATAAATAAAATGAGAAAATGATCATAGAAAAACTTAAAACTTCCAGGAGATATAAGCACTATTACTAGAGTAATTTTCATCATTCTGATGAGCATATCATGCTTAGTTTGTTGTACCATACCAAAAAGATAGAGAAGCGATGAAATCACCACGAACAGGACAAGTAAAGAAAGAACGAAATTATGAAAGCTCGTACCTTTTTCAGCTATGTTTTCAAACATAGCTTGTGCAGCTGCAGGATCTTTACTATCAAAATGCTCTTTGCAATTTTCGTTAATCAATAATACACATTTTAGATAGTTATAAACGTAATCAAAAAATCCAAAGGTACTTGGCTGCTGCACTCCGCTCAAAAATTCAAAAGAGTAGCCACCTGCATTATCTAGATAATATCTATCTAATATCTTTACATATATTTTCCATCCTTTTTCTAACCTCAACGTATTACAATTCCTGTCCTGTAATGTGGTGTTATCTCTGTCTAAAGTAAAAAGCCCACTTCCATCTTCCGCTACGGAATTGTAACCTAGATGTACAGTAGGAGACTCAGGGTTACGCATGGATTTTAAATTTTCGTTAGGACTAGAATCGCTAGGCCTTTTAAATAAAAGATAAGCACCATGGCCGTTAGTAAACCAACATGGAGCACCACGTTTTTCTCTGTTATCATCTTCACTAATACACTTGCAATTTACAGTACAACTTGCATTAGGATTACTTGAAATTTTTTGTGTACTAGATTTGTAATCATTACAAATTAAGCGAAAGTTAGGCAAACTATTATCGCCTTGTTTACCTTCAAACTTAGTCGCATATTTTAGCTGTTCCAAGCTTTGCAAATTATAACTACCTTTAGATTCTTTCTTATTATTATTACTCCAAGATGTCCATGCACCATTTACTCGTACTACTAAACTATCTCCATTGGTTTCAAATCCAGTATCTTTCCACTTCACCACTTGATTAGAGTGAAAACCATAATTGACCTCACCAGTATCATAGTCAATAATTTCCTGATCTTCGGGAACAAAGGCATCGTGATCTCTTGAAAAATGAGCACCAATTGCAATGGGTTCAGGACCAAAATAATCAGCAGATATACATCTTGGAAAAGGCATATCATTCTTACTACAACCTGTAACCAGCACACAGATTACCAAAATTAATAACCTAAACCAACATTTGCCTAAGCGTGATTGCATACCTAAACTTTTTCCAATACAGAATAAATTTCTAAAACCTTACTTCAAATATCTTTTTAATTAGTTACTCCATATATCTCATCAATCTTCCTTGACTTGTCCTTTTGTTTTATCAGAATCCTTTTGCTTATCTGGCTGGCTTAGTGTTTCAGATTTGCTCATTTCTTTGCCAGAACTCCCTTTCTCACCTGCTTGCTTTGGTGTATCAGGCAATTTAGCTTCAATTTTGCTACGATCTTTACTCATTCCCTGCTTGATGTTATGTATCATATTTTGGGTTCTATCATCAAGGCCAACAGTTGACAGCATAGCTTGTGATGCGCTCCTAGCAATATAACTAACACTTTGAGCAACTCCATAACCAGAGCTGAACAACGCCTGCGCCATAGTTTCTGATATGGAAACAAAAGCTTCCATTGCACTAGCAATGATTAGATATATAAATGCCTGGACTAGATCTATAGGTAATGCTGCAAAATGCCCACCAGATTTTTCTCCAGTACTGAGCGCAACATCAACACTAGTACCAGGACTATACCCAAGAGGTAATATTGATTTCATAAGACACAGATCATACGATAAAAAATTTACACTAATTAAGCATTGATAGCATGCAGAAAAATTTGTGAGGTTGTATAGAACTGAATACATTAACTGATTTAAAAGAGACAAGGATGAAAATAAAATGACTGGTTGCAATGAAACATGAGCCAGCGTTTTTATCCAATTATCAAATAATGTTTTAGTTTGTTGAAATAGAATAAATACGATAAATAAAGGTGCCAATGACAATAAAAATGCCACTAAAATAGTAGATATTACATACTTAAACGTAGCACTAATAATGCATCTTAAAAACACAAAAGTAGCATAAAGTATTGCCAAAAATGCAATAAAGCCAAAAGGTCCTGATAGCATTAAAGATAAAAATTTCAGCCATGTTTCTCCTGTAAATAATACTCCCGCTGTTAAATCTAAGAATGCAAATTTTTTACCTCCTTCTCCTATATAGCCAGAAAAACTATCAACTAAATAAATGCTACCATCAACAAAAAACCCAGACAAAGTTGTACCAAAGAATTCCCAACTTCTATCACTAAAAGCAAAAGCTATAAATGCTATTTTGAATATTCTTATAATAAAATCGAATTTACTTAATTGTATTGTTCCAAGCATATAGCCAACAACAGTAAATATAACGTATAGAATAAGCAAAGCTCTTATTCCTTGTAGAAGCCCCTTTCCATATCCTTCATATGGAATTTTAATTCCGTCCTCACTCCCGTCTGTTATGAAATCAAAAATCTTGTTTATAGTTGATGAAATAAAATCGTTTATTTTTCTTTTTAAAAATAAATTTACTGTGTATTTGTTATCTTCATAATATTTGCTATCTTTGTCCGTAATATCATCTTTCTCTACGTTTTCTACATTAATACCAAAATATATTTTCTTAGACTCTTCATTTACCAAATGACTTCCATCTATTATGTAATAGTCTACATTATCCTCTGTTATTTTATTTAAATTCTTTACTTCCTTGAAATCATTAGTCTTTGGAGCAGACGGATCCTTTGGCGGACTATCACCCAAGTACATATACAGTTTTTCACCACTATCGAAGTTACATGATCTCGTTACTTCAACATGATACCCTCCCCTGTTAGCACCATAATAACCATAATCTGCAATAGCAAGCATCAGACTACTGCCAGTCTCTACGCTATTATTCACTATATAATCATGATTTAATCTTAGAGAGTAATCTTCAAATTTATAATTAACTTGTGAACACACACTATCTCCCTCCGCACCTTTCTCATTTGGAAGACATTGAGTACCTTTAGCAGTATCCTGATCATCAAGATCACCAATTTTTGCAATAAGCGCTTCAGCCCAGGAGATATCTTCAGTACCTTCTTCAATGCTTGATGTAAAATCAGTGTTACCTTTTTTTTCTTCAATCTTTTTTAGCTCATCCTCAATGTCTTTAAGGTGAGAATACATGTCACATTTATTGCCTCTATCATATTTCTTGTACCTAATAGAAGAAACACAATTTTGTTTTCCTTCTGCACCTATACCCAAATTCCACATACCCTCTTGATTGTAGCATACGTTCTGATAGTAACAATTAAGCTCATAAGAGCTGTACTTGCTTATCTCATTAAAATCACATTTTTTTCCATTACATAATTTATCCAGTCCTATTTTAGTTCGTCGTAAATCTAACAATGCACCATTTATCCATAAATTTTGAATATAATCCTTATTAAAATGTACCTTATTATCATGTGGAGTGTAGCCATTACCAACTAGCACTCTTCTTTCTTCTATGTTCTCTTTATTAATCTTAGGAAATTTTACTTCAGGCCTTTCATCATTTTTTTTACAAAAGAACGTTCCTCCATTGAGCATTTCTTCTATTGTAACTCTATCTTTGTCATCTTCTTTTTCAGTTCTATAGCAATTGTCATCAAAGCTGATGCCTTTTCCTTCTGGATTATCATAGTCAATTGGTACCTCTCTGGAAACTAAGCTAAACCTTAATTTATCACCTGGATTCACTTTTATTTTAGTGTCTACATAACGTCTCCTACTATAGAATTCATTATTTCCAAAACCTATATCCCCACACACTTCTCGTTCATCAAGACCAGCATTATCAATTAACTTATTACTGTAATTTGGTATTAAATCATTAGCACAAAATACAGCAGGCACAAGTACTCTCTTTGGATTTTGACCTTTTTTAAGAGGACAGAAATTCGCTGATCCACCGAGAGTAAATTTGATTTTCTCATCCTGGCTAATTACTTGACCAGAGTCAATCCAATGAATTTTAACTCCTTCGCCAGTTTCACGAACTGGAACATTTATACTGACACTAGTATCTCTGCTCTGCAACCCAGGTTCAACACAATCCATTGTGCAGCCAGTAATTACAAGACATAGTATCAATAATAATGATTTTCTGCTCATCATTGATTTCCTGTGTTTGTCGGTATTTTAGGTGCTGATCTTTGAGCTGATTGTGGTATTTGAGGTCTTCGACTTGGTGTACCAGATTGCTGACCTGCTCTTCTTTGGACACTTTGTTCATCTAAACCTACTGTTCCCATTAAGCTTTGCTGATATTGCCTTCCTGGTTCGCTTGCTACATAAACACCAAACAACGAATCAGATATTGTTGAAGATGCCTCAACTAAAGCTTTCATGGCATGTCCCAAAATCACAAAAGCCATTATAGCTGTGATGTTAGGTGCATGTTTGGAAGCATAACCATAAATAATACAAGGATTAAAAATCTTTAAGTTAAGATTAAGTATACATGTAGGGCAGACCTCAAAATTAAAGACCGAATACACAATATAATCCATAACCTGGCTTATTAATGATATAAAAATTAAAAGTACTACCGGATGAATTGCAAACCTTGCTAAATTTTTGACCCAATTGTGAAACATCTGTCTAGTATATTCAAATAGAAGGCAAATAATAAAAAGAGGCGCCAAGGAAAGCAATAATGCAACTATTGCTATAGATGTGATAAAAGAAAATAAGGCGTTAAACATCGATAAGCTCACTGTTATCAAACCCCAAATCACCAAGCAAAACGATACAATACCCAAAGGACCAGAGAATATAAGAGATACTATTAGTAACACTGAGTGTGCTGATAAAAACCTATTGAGCGGTAAATCAAGAAATTCAAAAACATTTGATGTTGTACCTCTGAAATTTGCTATTTCTATTAACTGTTTTGGAGCATTAACAAAAATAGAAAATGCATTGTTATAAAAAAAACTCCAACTGTTATCGTTCAGCAATTGGGTAATAACTCCTATCTTTACACATATAATTAAAAATTCATATGTAGAAGCATGAGACAATCCAAAAAAGTAATAAAGGGTGTATAAAACTATATATAATACTAATAACGACACTATTGTAGATCTGATGGTATTTGTTCTATTTGATGCTACAAAACTTTGATAAAGAGACTTCACAGGGCTAGTATCAGAGTGAATCGCATTAATGTCTTTGTAGCTAGAACCGAAAAATGCAACTTTTACTTTTTCATCAAAAAAATTATATATCGCACTAAAAGTTCTTACAGGTGGCTCCTTGGTTGTTAGATTGATACTAAACTGACCTTTATTTTCCTTATGATCATAACCATGATCTTTTATTCCATAATATATGGTACCTGTTTTGTCTTTTAACTTTTCTTTTAATCTTTCCATATACTCAGTATTATGAACTTCACTGATATCCACAGGTATATCCCCCAGAATTTCACCAGGATTGTGCTCAGGAAACTTATCAGAAACATGTATATATAAGTTTTTTGCTAGACTATGGCTCTTTGTGACCCTTATATTATATCCCCCTTTACCAGCATTCTTTTCTTTAGCATTTTTAAGTGTAAATACTAACTCTGTACCCTTATCATAGTTTTCTTTGATCTTATGATCAAAGTTAGTTCGTATACCATCACTCCTTACATATTTAAAACTTTCCTTTCCTCCTATCGACACCTTTAATGATGGAATGTAAGTCTTTATCCTCTTCATTTTCTTTTTTCTTATATCATCCACAGCTCCCTTGGTATTTTTTTCTGTATTTACTTTATCCTTTTCACCATCTGAATTATCGCTGTGTCCTTTAGCTATGTTGCTATCATCTAACACTCCCATTATACCATCTACAGCCTTCTTGATAGCTTCTTCCTTACTTACTTTTCCAACAGCCAGTTCGTTGGCAAGATTTTTAGCTACATTACGTTTATTGCCATCTATAGTATTAGATTCAATTTGAACACAATCTTGACTGGCATAATAACATGTATTCTCGCACGCAAGATTTAAAAGGTACGTATCTATCTCAACTTTCTGATTGCTCAAAAGTCTTCTGCAGTCTATCTTTCCTCCTTGTTTTATAGAGTTAATAATGTTTTCAATCTCCTCTCTCCTTGCATCTTGATCTAACTTTGAAAAACCTGAGCTCCAATACTCTTTTCCATTCAACCATTCTGCGTTACCTATGATATATTTATTAGGACATATTTCACCTTGACAATTCTCTTGATTTAAAACATGCGCGAAATGCTCTACTTCTTTTTCACTGCACTTTTCATCAATGCTTATATACCTGATTTTTGTATCATCTTCCTTATCTTCACATACTTTACTTCCAATAACACTAAAGGCTAGCTTATCACCTTTTTTAAGTGCAAATGGTAGCTTCACAAAATTTTCCCCAGGTCGAATTGCAAAATCTTTATACTGCGGACAAAAACTAACCTTGTCAGGTATTATGTTAATCTCTGTTACTTTTATTTTATCCGAAATATAGACTCCAGAATCAACCCATTTCTGCTCTGTTGACACTATATCCAATTTCTCACGCAAGCCTGATGAATCTTCTGGCTTAATACACCCGCACCCAGATAATAAAAAGAGTATCACAAAACTTATGCATAGCTTAACTAAGTTTTGGTTGCTCAAATGCTCAAACATCTGTTACTCACCTGCGCTCACTCTCCACCTGGTTTTATAGATTCACTAGAGGAAGATCCCGATCCCTTATTATCATCTCCACCTCCTCCAATAGCCCCTCTTGCCTTATTTACAGCCGCAGCAGCAACTTGACCAGCACCTCCAGCAGCAGCTTTGGCAGCAGATAAAGCTTTGTTTACCATTTGTGCAGGAGTGCTGCCTGAACCAAGTGCTGCCCTGTGATTACCAGCAAGCTCAGCAGCCATACCGGGAAGAACGTTTAAAAAGTGGTAAAATAAGAATAGCACTAAACATAACTTCATTAACTCTCCAAGTACAGAGTTACTAAATTCAACATACGCAAAATCAACCAGACCAAGTAGCATGCTTTTTTCCCATTTATATTCCTGTAGCATGCATGCTAAAGTATTTGGATTTTTAGTACACTCTCCTTTTTTCAGCTTAAACCATCGTTTTTTACTACCACCCGAAGCTTTTATTTGTTTCTCTATTTGTTCCTCATATTTCTCGTCTAACTCAAAACTCAAACCTCTATAAAAGATTTTATCACACGCTATAAACATAAAAGATAGAAATGCAAAGAGGATAACTGGGTATAAACTGTAGGTAATTAACTCTTTTAGCCAACCATCAAAATATCCTTTAGTATGTTGAAATAAAACCATAGGAATGAATAAAGGCGATAAGATGATAATTACACTAAGCGCAACTAAAGATAAGATAAATACATAGCACATCCACAAAATAACCATCATCATCAAAATAGCCATAAATATACAGACAAGAGCTACTAAGATCTGTCCACCAGCAAAAATAATACCGATTACCGAACCTGCAACTAATAAGACAGGAGCAGCACCAAGCAAAACCATTAATGTTACAGCACCCCCTGCACCAATTTTACCACCAATTCCATCTAAAGGGGCACCTAAATAGAATAAAATTCTACAATCAAGCTTATCCCAAGGAGCAAGATAGCTGTAAGATATTCTTTTTCCATCTACTTTACGCATGTATTCATAATCTTTGCCTGCTTCGTAATTACATATACCTTTGCTCTCAGATGATGCTTGCAATACTATCTCCGATAAACCATTTGAAAGTTTGGTTAATTCTCCGTAATAATGGGACATAGTACTGCCTGTTGTGAAGTAAATCACTAAAGCAAACTTAATAATCAACATGTACATTTCTTGAGGACTGCGAACACCACCAGACATGGCTTTTATAGAGAACAGTATTAAAGCCAAAACTAGGACAGCAGTTACGGTGTTTTTTAGCTTTTTCTGTGCTACAGATAAAAAACTACCCTTAGCATGTCCATCTTTATCTTTCAGTAGCTCACCACTTGAACCAATACCTGCCACTAAATTATCTAACGATTCCTTAATGCATTGCACTATCATAGAAGTGATGGGAAGAGGAGCTAATGATTTACTCCCTGCCTGATTGTAGCAAGCTTCAGAGATATACGAGCTAAAACAGCCTTTGTTGTCGTAACCTACAAAAATTTTTCCCTCTCCTTTCTTTTCCCTTATAATAGTTTTGTAATCTTTGTCCTTATTTTTAGAATTATTAAGATCTTCCTTATATTCACTTGTACCATCTTTATTTTTGAATATCATCACAGATTTTTCACACATAGGAGCAAGTGGGTCAGGTGGCAATTCTGTGCATCCTATATCAATTCCTTGCGGCCAAGCAGTTCCAGCTGCCCTAACTTCAGCCAATTCCACACATAATCTGCCCATTTTTTTCACTGCTTTGAACGTTGATCCATGTATAGTTTCGCTCTGTCCAGCTTTAAGAACTTTACATTCCAGATCACCATCAACTCTTGGCGACCATGACCCATCTACATATCCAGTGTCTTTCTCTCTGATATCAAAGTCTATGCATCCATCTTCCCCTCTGAAATTAAAGTCATTCTTCTTGAAAAAGTTGCCAAATGTTAAAGGATTGCGATGACACACTTCTATGTATTCACTATATTGCACGCCATTTTTTGGCCAGTAGTAGTGTTCACTATCAGCATTCCAGTCAGTAGAATTCAAAATCTCCTTTTCTGTTTGTTTTCCATCTTTTTCTGATCTTTCCTGTAATGCAGAAAAATATTCGTCTTCTGTTTGATAATTTTTATCTGTGAGGTCACGATATTCCTCATTTTTTAAATTAAAATTTTTATACTTTCCATCATGATTACGTGCAACTGGGTGTTTAACAAAGCTATGCTGACAAACAACAAGTCCCCCTACCGCCTTCCAGACTCCAACAATTGCAGCTACCATTCCAACGATAACAAGAGCAGTAAACAAACCAGCAGAAGAGACAATCAAAACAATACCAGTAAATATTGCACCAATAGCAATTGCTATCCCAGCAACTGCTGCAGCTGTTTCAAACGCCTTACAGTCAGGATCAGAGGCACGGCTAAAACTACCAGTAGAATTAAACCTGCTAACAAATTCCGTTTTGTCAGTACCACTTACTGTATCTGCAAACACTGGATATGAGAGTAAAAAATCTATATTTAATAAAAATATCGCAACTAACAGTAATGACAGTTTAGTTTTAAACATTTTTCACCTTTTGATAAAACACAGGCAACCACATCTTTGGATCATCTCCGACTTCTTTCAATATATCATGTAACAATAGGACACTTTCTGCACGTCCAGATAACACGTTGACCACATCATCCAAATCTTTCAGATCTATTCTAGCTACTACAGCATTAACTCCCTGCTTTACTAAAAAGAATCTAGTACTTGGATCTGTGTGTTTGATCAGTATGTACTCACGTTCAGTTAACATAAAAACATCTCGATAGACACTAGTAGCTTTCAGATTTGGCAAAAAAATTTGTGTTGCTGTCTGCTGTACAAGCGTATCACTAATAGCACTTTTACTTGCATCTTCAACACTCTGAGTAGCAAAAACCACAAAAGCATTTAACTTTCTCAGCACTTTCAACCAGTCTTTTATCTTAGGTGCAAAAACTGGATTATCTATTAACGCCCATGCTTCATCAAGAACAATAATAGATGGAGTGCCATCAAGCGATATACTAATCCTATGAAACAAATAAATTAAGACCGGCCCAAGAGCAACAGGATCTTTTAGCAAGCTAGCCATTTCAAAGCCAAACACTCTTGCTTTTGAAAAATCTAGCAAATCTTCTTTATTGTCAAATATTGCAGCATGAGAACCATCACCATGCCACATAGATATTGCTCCAGCTAGAGTATCAGGACCTGCAAGTCCTAAAAATGGTACGAGATTCCTTAAGAATCTATCCTCTTTTCTCAATTTAAAATTTCCTTCAATTGCATCATTAATTCGTGCAATATCCTCTGAAGTAAATTTATCGGTGTATACTGAGATTAAAGATTTTATCCACTCCATTAAAAATGTTCTATTATCAGGAGTATCGTCAAGTTGCAGAGGATTAAAATTTGTCTTAGTTCTTGGTTCTATTATAGTATAGATACCACCAAGTGCTCTTAAAAAAATTTCTGCACCGCGATCTTTATCAAAAAAGAATATTCTTGGAGAAAATTTCATTGCTTGAGCACATAAAAAATTCATTAAAACAGTTTTGCCAGCACCTGTTGGCCCAATTATCATAGTATGTCCAACATCCCTTATATGAAAGTTGAAGAAAAATGGAGTGCCAGATGTTGTATCAAAAACTGTAACAGCATCTCCCCAGTGGTTATTGAATTTTTTACCAGTAGGATAATTATGTTGAGATGCAAAACCGGCCAAATTAAGACTACTTATTGTACCTTTTCTTACTATATAATCAAAATTACCAGGAATTTGCGCCCAAAACGCTGGTTCTAGATTAACCCTTTCACGAACAGGATAAACACCACAATTAGAAAGCTCCGATTCAAACAATGATAAAGCATTGTCCAATGATTTAGGGCTTTTTTCTATACATAAGATAGTTAAATGGTGTGCACCAAACGCAATTTTACCACTCATTGCATCATCAAGCGCATGAGAAATTTCTGCTATTTGAGAAATAGCTTTATCTGCAGATTGTATCATACGATTTTGCTGTATCTGCATTTTCGCAATTGCCATTTGCCTATTTGTAAATTGAAAAGACTGCGTGATAATAAATTCATAAGGAAGTTGTAAAAAAGAATCAAGCATTCCTGCAGAAGTATTATTTCCATATTCTTTGATACTAACTATTCCAGCATATTTACTTTCATTATGAGTCACAACCTGTATCATCTTATGGCCAAAAAATAACCTATGAACTGGTAAGTATCTTGATATTTCAGTTTTTAGTGGAAAAAGCGTATTTGTAACAAAGCCACAATTTACAATTCTAGACAGAAACTCCATTATTTCACAAAACAGTCCGTTTGGAGTTTCTTTTACTCCAAGAACTTTAGGCGAATAATTCCTAAGGCTTGTTACTATACGATTTGTCGTTTCCTCTAAATCTTCATAGGTATCACGCATATCACTTTCCCAGGCATGTTTTGAAGTTACATGCCCAAATTTTTTCAGTAGATGTGATAAAAATTCTACTCCCTTTGTATCTGCCCTACGAATAATCGTAATGTATAAATCATTAATAAAAGATTGCCTAGTTGCGTGTTTTTCTCTCCATTTTAGATTTACATGGTTAGCAAAAAAATTTGGTAAACTCTGGTTTGCAAATTCATCAGAAAAGATATTCTTCTTACGCCTGATGGTATGAAAGTACAAACTAAATGCTGGAGATGAAATGCTTCTTAGCATCTGATTTCTGATATTATTTTGTATCGCCAAGTCTTCATCATCGGCCGTTTCAAATGCAAAGCCATTTAATTTTATAAATTTAACTAACCAGTTCTGCTTTGTTATCAAGGTTGTACTATTCCAATAGCAAGAATAAGGTATAAATTCAGCAGCGTGAACCTCTCTACTTAGAATAGATTTATTCTTTGATTGAATAGCTCTAAATCTCAACATTGCATAACATCAAGTAATGTCATAAGAATTGGCTCCATGATAAAACCGATTTAAACATTTGGAGCATTTTCCCAACTTTACCATAAATAACTCAATAAACAACGGTTCCTTTGCAGAAGCTATATAGCCAAGTCCATGTATACCTGGTAACATCAGGAGAATTACTCTAAGATCATTTGTATTAATGAAAATTAGCATGCAAATTAGAACGTTTAATATTGCAAACATATAACTCACACCAAAGAGCATTGCAGGTCTTGTAAGACCTTTAAACAACTGATCCGTTTGTACGCTACCTGTAGACATATCTTCAACCTTCTAATAATAGCTTTAACACTAATACTACATCATTAATTAAAAATCTATTGAAATGAATAGCACTTTAGGTAAGATAATTAATTTAAATTCAATGATTATAAGCTGGCCATTTCAAGAAGCAGAAAAAATACTACAAGAATTCCCTAATAAAAAAGAGATAATATTTGAGACTGGTTATGGTCCCTCAGGTTTACCACATATTGGTACTTTTGGGGAAGTTTTTCGTACCACAGTTATTGCAAACGCTCTAAAAAAAATAGCTCCTAGTATAAAAACCAAAATCATTGCAGTTTCCGACGATATGGATGGTTTACGAAAAATACCAGATAATGTACCAAATCAGGAAATGCTAAGAGAGAATCTGAACAAGCCACTAACCATGATACCTGACCCATTTGGCACTCATGAGAGTTATGGTCATCACATGAATTCGTTGTTGTGTAAATTTCTTGATTTGTTTGGATTTGAATACGAATTTAGGAGTGCAACAGAGTGTTATAAATCTGGCGTTTACGATGAAAAACTTTTACTCCTACTGAAAAATTATGATAAAGTGATGGACGTAATGCTTCCATCATTTCGGGAAGAAAGGCAGCAGACTTACAGTCCATTCTTGCCGATATGCCCAAAAACTTCCCAAGTTTTACAAGTTCCAATAATTGAAACAAATACAGATAAAGGAACAATCACGTATGAAGACCGAAACGGGGAAAAAATAGAAGTTCCAGTGACAAAAGGAAAATGTAAACTGCAATGGAAACCTGATTGGGGGATGAGGTGGGCTGCATTCGGAGTTAATTACGAAGCTCATGGAAAGGATTTGACTCCATCTGCTGTGCTTTCAAGTCAAATATGTAAAATACTTGGAGAAAAGCCACCGCTTTTGTTTTGCTATGAGTTATTTCTTGATAAAGAAGGAAAGAAGATATCAAAATCAAAAGGAAATGGTATTTCAATTGAGGAGTGGCTAACTTACGCGCCAACAGAGAGTTTAGCGCTATACATCTTTCAGAGTCCTAAAAAAGCTAAACGTTTATATTTTGATGTGATACCAAAATCAACTGATGAATATTTAGAGTTTGCTAAGCGTTACAATGAGAGTGAAGAAAAGGATGTAAATAGCCCTGTATGGCACATCCACCAGGGTAAAGTTCCAAACGTAGAAACTTCAGGCATAAATTTTTCTTTACTTTTAAACCTGGCAGCAGCTTGTAATGCTGAAAATAAAGAGATTCTTTGGGGTTTTATATCAACTTATGCACCAAACGTTACACCAGAAAGCAACAAAATGCTAGATAGGCTTTCGGATTTTGCAGTTAGGTATTATCACGACTTTATCAAGCCAACAAAAGCGTATAAAGCTTCAAACGAAAAAGAGAAAGAAGCGTTACTAGATTTAAAGAACAACCTACATTCCCTGCCTATTACAGCCACTGCTGAAGAGATTCAATCTCAGGTTTTCTCCATCGGAAAAAAACATAATTACAATAACTTACGCGATTGGTTTCAGTTTTTGTATGAAACATTACTTGGACAAAAAACCGGTCCTAGAATGGGATCTTTTATCAAGCTTTATGGGATAGATAATACAATCTCTCTTATAGAAAGTGCTACTGAACGTACACTTTAGAGTTTACCTTTTTTCATTTGAGCCCTCTAGTTTTACTACTTGACAAAATTTTCCAACTCCCTTATCATACCAATAAGATTATTTATCCTTGTTTTTGATACGCACAGTCTCAATGACAAAATTCAGATATTTATTGGCAAATTACATAAAAATTATAGCGGCTTTTTTTATTTTTTCTACATTCAGCTAAATCGCGCTTGTTAGCACATTATCAATTTACATTATTAAAACTCGCTATACGGGGATTCTTTTGTCTTTTTTTATTTAGTAAATTTCTTAATATTTGTAGCTAAAGTAATTTTAGAGAGCCAGCGCGTGACCAACCTGGTCAGTTTTCTGAATCCCAGTACTGGGATGACAAGAAGAGAGCTGACTTGAATGACACCAAATGGACACTGGGACAGAGGCTACTTGAATAATATTTCACCATGTCATTCCAGCACTTGATGCTGGAATCCAGAAGTTTTTTTGAGCACAAAAGTTATGCTAAGTTTTTCTTGGTAAGAAACCAGTGTCAGCTACTTGAATGAAACTATTTTGGATGAAAATCAGTGTCAGCTACTTGAAAAGGAAGAAGGGACTTCTTCCTTCTACTTAACTACACTGTTGCGCCTAACTCTGAAGAAATTTCTGATTGCACATCAACTCCATTTAGCTTCTTACCAGGATTTGACATTGCTTGTGCAATAGCTTCTTTTAGCTCATTACAAGGCTTATACACTTCATATATAATACCACCAGCAACAAGTCCTGTGAGTACAGCAGCAGCCACAGCTATCCCAGCCATAGCACCTACTGATAATGACACACCAATAAAATATGCAGAAGTAACTACTATAGCAGCTACAACAGATGCAATAACAAATATACCAACACCATAGACTATTCCTTGTATCTTGAAAAAAGCATCTAATGTTTTAAGCTTGAGCATTAGGTGGAGAAGGGAAAAATTTTGTGTTCATTCCTAGATATAAAATCTGTATGAGAGTTAAGAGTTCCCTCCTCAAAAGTAGAGGCTGAACGGTATCGTAGAAAGACCTAAATGGTTCTAATTCTGTATTCACAAGGTTAGCCTTACTTTTCATTTTTAATGGTAACGTATGGTGGCATATATGATCAACAACTTTCTGGGTATAGATATTTCAAAAGAACGCTTTGATGTTTTTCTTTCATTCATCAGTAAAAAAGGGAAACGTGAAACTAGGAAAAGGAGTTTTAAAAACGAGGATTCAGGATTTCAAGGTTTACTGGGCTTTTTGCAAAAACATAATGTAGAAGAAGTAAAAGCCTGTATGGAATCTACAGGTTGTTATGGTGAAGCTCTTGCTGAATTTCTACACAATGCTGGACATTTTGTTAGTGTTGTAAATCCTTATTGCATAAAATGCTATGCAAGGAGTAAGCTTGTACGACAAAAGAATGACCAGACTGATGCAGAGATTATTGCAGATTATTGCCAAAGACAGGAACCTTCCCGTTGGACACCACCTTCTTCTGAAAAGAAAAAATTAAAGCATCTTTATCGTTGTTTAGCTGCATTAAAAGATGAATTAGTATTAGTAAATAATCATTTAGAAAAGAAAGAGAGAGACTGCCTAAAGAAGTCGCAAACGCTTGGGAAAACCTTGCAATGAACATAGAACAAGAAATAAAAATAATAAGAAACTCCATACGTGAACTATTAAAACAACATAAAGAATTGTTGGAAGATTTTCAACTCTTATTGACTATTCCAGGCATAGGAGAGGAATCAGCAATAGCTATTTTAGCTGAAATTCCTGACATAAAAGCTTTTATAAATGCCAGGCAATTGGCAGCATACGCTGGAACTATACCACGAAATATAACATCAGGCTCATCTGTACATGCCAAGCCCAGATTAAGCAAAACCGGTTCACGAACATTATGTAAGGCAATTTACTTTCCTGCTATAGTAGCTAAGAATCACAATCCTATTATTATGACTTTTTGCGAAAGGTTAAAAGAGAAAGGCAAGCATAATATGGCCATTGTAGGAGCTGCAATGCGTAAGTTACTCCATATAGTTTTTGGTGTTTTAAGTTCAAGAAAGGCTTTTGATCCAGATCATATCAACAACTATAGGACTAGGAAGCTGACTGAAGGTTTAGTACTTTAAAATCAACATTTGATTTTATGATGCAATTTTTTGTTGACTCGCAAGACGGTATCTCTCATAATCGCGTCTTCAGTAACCATTTCTGCTAGATTTTTGTTACAACGACCTTTTACTAAAGGATTAGCACCTTTTTCTAATAGAGCTCTTACTACCTTGTGATGATTGTTATCAGCAGCAATATACAAAGGAGTGTGTCCATCTATATCTGGCAAATCAATACAGTTAGGCCCCTTAGCTAATAGAGCCTCTACTATCTCCATTTTGCCTTTCTTAGCAGCACGACATAAAGGAGTGCTTTCACTTTCATCTCGCAAATTAACATCAGCCCCCTTATCTAATAGAGCTTTTACTACATTTTCATTACCTTTTTCAATAGCCAAATGTAAAGGAGTTTTTCTATCTTTATCTCGCAAATTAACATCAGCCCCCTTATCTAATAGAGCTTTTACTACATTTTCATTACCTTTTTTAATAGCCAAATGTAAAGGAGTTCTTTCATCTTTATCTTGCAAATTAACATTTATTCCGTCTACTGCTAATAGAGCGTTTACTACATTTTCTTGACTATCTAGACATCCTATATGCAATAATGTTGGTTCTTTTCCGCTATCATAACTAAATAGATGATTTATATCAAAATTTTTCTTCTGCCATTCTTCATAAGTAGATGAGTCTACTTTTTTTAGTTGCTCTTGTATTTTTTCAACTATGTTATTACCATTCAAATCACTTTCACGATTTACTATACTTAATATCCATTTGAACAATTCTAAATACATATCAAACTCTCCTATAAAAATAATAATATACTTTAATTATTACATATCTAAGTAATAAAGTCAAGAATTTAATTAATTATCATAAATATTTAAACAAGAAAAAGGGCTTTTGTGCGAGCGTTATTAATCTTCAGTTTAATAGGATAAGATTCGTCAACGTTTCTGTAAGTATCTGCTATACAGAATAGTTGCCACCAATAAAGCCTAAACTTACTAAATACATTTCTGTAGATTCAGATCTACTTGACTTTGGTTTGAAGTATCTTACTGTTTTGAACATTTTTTTTAGCTCATTGCAGAAATCTTTATCAGACTCTCCTTGAAAAATTTTTACTACAAATTTGCCATCATGATTCAAAAAATGCTTTGCAAAATTGAGCGCTGCTTCGCATAAAAGCATAATTCTGATATGATCTAACGATTTTAAACCGCAAGATTCTGGTGCCATATCAGATAAAATTACATCAAATTTGTGATCCTTGAATTTTTCTCTTAAAATTTCAAGTTCGCTGATAATATCACACTGTATACACTCTACTCCACTAATTGCGTTTATTGGTTTTATGTCAACAGCAATCACACTCGCTCCTTTCTTAGATGCAACTTGTGACCACCCACCAGGAAAAGCGCCAAGGTCAATAATTTTTTGCCCTTCTTGGAGTAGTTTAAATTTATCGTCTATTTCTATTAACTTATATGCCGAGCGCGATCTATAACCGTCCTTATTGGTTTTTTGCACATACTGATCATTCAAATGGCGATGTAGCCATCTTGTTGAAGATAATTTTCTACCTCTAGCTGTTTTTACTCTGGTCTTTATACTAACAACCTACTTATTATTGATTATATCTTTGAGCTCTTTTTCAACTACTTCTTTTACCAATGCATGCAGATACTTATTCAGCCACTCTGAAAGCTGAGGTTTTAAAAGAGATACAACTAATTCTTCAACAGTAAGATCCGCTCTTTTTTGTTGTTTATGCCGTAGTTCGCTTTGCATCTTTTCAAGCAATGTTTTAATTTCCTCCATATTTTCTTTTAAAACTAAATGCTCGTTACTTTGTTCTTGATAGCTCACTTTGTTATTACTCATTTGGATATTATCATACAAATTTTTCTCTTCTGAGTTGTAACTATTAAATTGGTTATTCATTTTCTCACTTTGGCAATTATTCTCTTCTTCACTATTTTCTTTTTCTTCGATGTCCTCTGGGTACTCCTCTTCAAGGCATAATACGTCATCATCTTCATCTATTATTTCTGCTCTATCGCCACTTGGATTTTTACCCGATATAGCTTTTTTTATATCTTCTAGTATATCTTTTACAGATTGATTATCGCTCATACCATTAAATTTAAAGGTTTATACTATTTATCATAAAAAGCAAGTTGTAAACACTAATTACATAATTGCTTTTTGCCTGAATTAGATCGGAACGTGCTTTAAATAATTCATCTTCAGTATCCAAAAGATCAGTTGTGCTCTTTAAATTTAAGTTTACTTCTTGCTCAACTCCTTCCAATGCTAAAGCTGCTGCTTTTTCTGCTTCTTGACTTGCTTTAATAATAGCTTTTGCTGTCAGCACGTTATTCCAAGCATTTATAACTGCTTGTTCTATACTTTTTACTGCTTCGTAATAATCGTAAGTGGATTGTTTTGCATCCATTTTAGCTCTACTAACACCAAAAACATTAACTCCTCTTTTAAAGATCGGAATATCAAGAGTAAAGACAACATTCACATTTTCTAGTAACATATCTAATTTTATATTGTCCTTTCCAAAATTTTTACTTGCGCTTAGATTCAAAGAAGGAAGCCACTTGGAACTTTCAGCAATCACTTCCATTCCAGCAGCTCTTTTTTTATAAATAGCTGCTTTTAGGGACAAGTTGTTGGTTTTTGCTAACTGTAAACATTCATTTAATTCTGGTATAGAAGGTAGTTTACCATTAGTCTCGTGAAGATTATCAGCATCTTCACCAATTAAATGATAGTAAGCAATATTAGCCAGCTTTAATTCACCTTCAGCATCAACTCTTTTTGATATAGAAGATGAAAATTTTGCTTTTGCAAATAAAACTTCAGCATTAGTAACTTCTCCAAGAGAAAAGCGTTTTTTCATAGCTGACAAATGTTCTAAAGAAACACGTTCTTTATGTTCCCTCAGTTTTAATATTTCTACCTTTTGTAAAACATTAACATATGCTTTCACAGCGCTGAGTGCAACTTCTTGCTTAGATTGCTGAAATCTAATTTTTGCTGCTTTAAGAAGATGATTTGATCGGCTGAATGTAGCAAAAGTACCACCACCATCTATTATTCTTTGACTTAATGTTAGACGCTTTCCAGAGTTTTGTAGATTGTTAATAATATTAAAATTACTATCGAAATTATATTGTAAATTAATGTCAGGTAAAAACCCAGCCAATCCGGAAGATTTTAGTTGTTTTTCAGCACTCTTATATTGGTAAAATTGAGACTTTATTTTTGAGCTGTTTTTGATAGCTTTGCTTATAGCTTCCTCCAAATCAATTGCATAGCAACCTATGGTACAAAAAGCAATTATAAATATAATAATCAATCGAAACATTTTGCTTTCTAGCATATTATTAAAGTTATTAGCATAAATTACTTTAATAATCAATAACTAATGTTGTTGACACTATCAAGCAACTTAGTATATCATAATCTACTGTTATGTATTGATATATGAAAACTTTTTTCTTAAAAGAGAAACAAGTCGATAAAAAATGGCTTGTTATAGATGCAGAAGGATTAGTAGTAGGAAGGCTTGCAGCATTTGTAGCAGCGCTATTGCGTGGAAAGCATAAGCCTGAATACACACCTCATATGGATTGTGGAGATAATGTAATTATTGTTAATGCAGAAAAGGTACATTTTACCGGAAAGAAACTTAAAGATAAAATCTACTATAGGCATACAGGTTATTCTGGTGGCTTAAAGAAAACTACTCCAGATAATATTTTAAATGGCAAATTCCCTGAGCGTGTGATAAAAATGGCAGTAAAAAGAATGCTTGATGATGGTCCTATGGCACGTAGACGGTTTGAAAATTTGTATGTTTATTCTGGTTCAGAACATAAGCATCAAGGACAGCAACCTGAAAAAATAGATTTTGCCTCTTTAAATCGTAAAAATAAGAAATAATGGAGTAAAAAGTGAAAATAAATAATAATGATCAGCCAAAAAAGGTAATGGTTGACTCACTTGGTCGTTCATATGCCACAGGTCGAAGGAAAGAATCTGTAGCAAGAGTATGGATGAAGCTAGGAAGTGGAAAATTTAGTGTTAATAAAAAAGATGATTTAATTTCTTATTTTAAAAGAGAATCAGTGTGTCAAATGATTAAAGCGCCATTCATAGTGACTTCTATGTTAGATAGGTATGATGTGTTTGCAACTGTAAAAGGTGGAGGGCTATCTGGCCAAGCAGGTGCCTTAGCTCATGGAATAAGCAGAGCTTTAAGTAGTATAAGTCAAGATCTACACTCTATATTACGTAAAGGTGGATTCCTAACTAGAGATTCACGTGTTGTTGAGCGTAAGAAATATGGTCAACATAAAGCTCGGAAAAAATGTCAGTTTTCTAAGAGATAATTGTTTCATAATGGTATTTTTTTGTAAATATTATACAAGTTCTTACAAGGGTTTATGACATTTTCTCTTTTTATGACGAATTTAGTTGACTATTGGCATTAGCATAATATGCTGTTTATGTAATTTTTCAATATTAAGGTAATTTATGAGTAAAGAAGATATAGTAAACCAACTGAGTAAAGAGTGCTCTAGTCAAGGTATAGATATAACAAAAGCTAATTTGGGTAAGCTTCATGATATTTTTATGGAAATAATCAAGAACGATCTAAATCGTAAAGGTGAAATACGTTTGCATGGAATAGGGACATTCTCTACTGCTATAAGTAAGGAAAGACAATGCCGTAATCCTCAAAATGGTGAGATTATGACCGTTCCTGAAAAGAAAAGAGTAAGGTTTAAAGCAAGTCAAGCTCTTTCAAGTACTTTAAATAACTAAAGAGAAAGCATCAGCTATTTAGATATAGTCATTTTCATCTTTTTAGTTACACTGTGTAAGCCATGAAATATAGCCTCGCTGATTAAAGAATGGCCTATATTAAGAGCTGAGATGTGAGGTATCTCTTTTATTCTTTTAGCATGTTTATAATTTATGCCATGTCCTGCGTGGCATTCTATTCCTAGCTTATTAATGTATTCTGCAGAGTTAGTAATAAGTTTTAATTTTTCTTCTGATGGATTATCACAGTAATCCCCTGTGTGAATTTCTATTATGTCAGGCTTTCTTTCTAGCTTCTCAAGATATTTTAGTTGATTAATATTTGGATCGATAAACAGTGAGACTTTTATGTCAAAGCTGTGCATTTCCTCTATTATATCAGAAAGTTTACTGTGCATATTCACGATATCCAGGCCACCTTCGGTTGTTAATTCTTCTCTTTTTTCTGGTACTATACAAATCGAATAGGGTTTTACTTCTTTTGCTATTTTGAGCATTTCTTCCGTAGCTGCGATTTCAAGATTTAACTCAGTGCTAATGTTTTGTTTTAGATTGAATACATCCTCATCTCTGATATGCCTTCTGTCTTCTCGTAAGTGTACGGTGATAAAATCTGCTCCAGCATCAATAGCTATTCTTGCTGCTTTTAATGGATCTGGATAAGAAGCTCCACGTGCGTTGCGAAGGGTTGCAACGTGATCAATATTAACGCCCAATTTCACAATTTACCTCAAAAATTATTTATAAATTATACATATTATTAGATCTTATGCATGTCATCGTTTAATGCCATAGCTGAGAGACGGAGCTAGCAGTTATACCAATTCTCATTGTTGGCAAGTCAAATAAGAAACATTCAAAATTGTTTGATTGTGGAAGTGGAAAGAGAAGTAATAAATTTGCACACACTTGCCCTTTTTTACAGTTAATCTAGTTTATAGAACTACTCGTGGTAATCCAAACAAGATTTTTTATCATAATCAAGTTATAGTAAATTGGAACAACTTTTCGCATCTAAAAAACTTTAGATTTAATATTGAAATTAGTAAGTGGAATGATTATGTAATGCATGTATTAGTAAAAGGAGGTACAACATGAGTAATATAGTTCATTTAAATAAAAACAATAATCGTGATAATTTTAGTGTAAGAGGGTTACAAAGAGCCGTTGATGACATATTTGATAGTTTCTTTACAGGATGGAACCCAGAGCTTTCCAAAAGAGGCAGTAGTCTATTACCAGTTTGTGATTTTTATGAAACAAAGGAAAGCTATTGCCTATCATTAGAGTTACCAGGTATTCCTAAAGAAAGCATAGATATTAGTATATCTGGCGATAACTTAATAGTGAAGGGTGAAAAAACATGTGATAATGAATCAAAAGATAAGCAGTTTTACCATAAAGAAAGGTACTATGGTTCTTTCTATAGATCTATTCAACTTCCAACAAATGTAGAGCAAGATAAGGTATCTGCCAACTTTTTAGATGGGGTATTGCATGTAACCATACCTAAGTCAGAGAAACACATCAAGAAAATTGATGTAAAGTAACCAGTAAGTAGGTGTTATGAAAGTAGCTGACGTTGGCTTTTTTATGACGATGTCATCCGAGTAGCTGATATATAGCTGTACGGATATTCATTTTTGAAGACAGCAAATGGTGTCATGCCAGTGCTTGACACTGGCATCCAGCAAAATTTATCGCAAACAAGACAACATTTTCAATCAAAAAACTGGATCCCAGTGTCTGGGCACTGGGATGACACCCATTTAGTTGTCTTTTCTCGTCTACCTTATTTTACCACTCTGCTGAACAAATACGTAGAATGTTAACTTAGTAACACAATTTGTTTTGAAAATTATCTATAAATTAGACATACTATTAGATCTTATGCATAGTCATTTTTTAATGCCATAGCTGAGAGAAGAAGCTATTCTGCCTGTTCCCCTTATCATGAAACTGAAGTCTATATAGTACCACAGTATAATGGTACAATAAAATATACAAAAATACCAATAAAAAAAGGCAAAAAAAGCCCATAGTAACTTTAATAATTTAAAACGATTTAATGTGAAACCATAGGTACCAATTGGTTTTTAACTCAAGAATAATAGTCAAGTATCAGGAATTCTAGACATAAACCCTCCTAATGTGAAAAAGAGCTAGCAAAAGTGTAACTTTTTGCTGAAATTTGATTATTTGGTGAAAAAACCTGCAGGTGAAAATAGATTTTGGATCCTAAAAAACCTTCATTCTCCACTATAATGAAGCTACTAGAGCCTGTCAAGCAATTTTTTATTTAAATTGCTTGCAATCTTTTTATACACTCATCTTTACCAAGAATTACCATGATATCGATGATTCCAGGCGCATTCATTATTCCAGTTATTGGGGCGCGTAATGAGTGGTATATATCGCTCATTTTTATATCATGCAATTTCGCAAACTCCTTAATCTGAGAAGATAAAAAATTCTTATTCCAATCTGCATCTCCTATACTCGAGAAAAATGCTGCAAGTAACTTAATTATATTGAGGTTAGATTTGACAATTTGCTGAGCTTCTTCACTCAAATCAACTTGAATATAAAATTTTGCTAAATCCAATAATTCGGTCAGATAGTTTGCTCTTTTTTTTAGCTCTGTTAGTCCTTGTAATAAATAATTCTTTTTCTTATCAGTTAGAGCATTTTCTTCAAAAATAAGAGTAAGGATATCTTCATTGCTCATGTTACTAATATAATGATTATTTAAATGCTCTAATTTTTTAAAATCAAGCCGTGCAGGTGAACGACCGATGTTTTCTAAATTAAACCACTCTATTGCTTGCTCATCGCTAATAATTTCATCGTTACCATGACTCCAACCCAGTCTAAGCAGGTAGTTACGCATTGCTTCTGGTAATATTCCCATCTTTTCATAATCGCAAACACTTGTAGCCCCATGCCTTTTAGATAGCTTATTCCCGTCTTCTCCATGAATCAGCGGTACATGTGCAAAGCGTGGAACATCAAAATCAAGAGCCTGATATATCAGCAATTGTTTAAAGGTATTAGTGAGGTGATCAGAGCCACGTATAATATCAGTTATTCCGGCATCATGGTCATCAACCACTACAGCAAAAATATATGTTGGAGTATTGTCAGAGCGCAAGATTACTATGTCATCAAGCTGATCGCTACTTATTGTAACTTGGCCGTATATTTTATCGTCAACAACAATATTTTCTGAGTCTGGCACTTTAAAGCGAACAACAGGCTCTGCATTTGATGTCGAATGAGTACACTTATGCTTATATATTTTTCCTTCTTCTCTTGCTCTTATTTTCTTCTCCGCAACTTCATTCTCGGGGCAGTAACAATGATACGCCCTACCCTTTTCAACTAAAAGATTTGTAACCTCAATATGTCGCTCTATTCTTTTTGACTGATATACTATTTCTCCATCATAGCTTATTCCAAGCCATTTTAACCCATCTATTATTGCATCAATTGCTTCCTGTGTTGAACGTTTTCTGTCGGTATCCTCAATCCTTAGTAAAAACTGGCCACCATGACGCTGCGCATAGAGCCAATTAAATAAAGCTGTGCGAGCTCCTCCAATATGTAAAAATCCTGTTGGTGATGGAGCGAATCTAGTGACTATACCTGGCATATTTGTCTATTGTGATAACGTAACCGATGATAACTAAAATTTGTACTTGCAACAACGTGGAACTATAGTAAATTTGAAAGATCAATTTACATTTATTTTTAACAAACTGCATTGTATAATTTAATATTAGTGAATACAGTGAGGTGTATATATGGATAATTTATTTGAAATTGCAAGAGGAGTTGTAACAAAAGAAGATGAAAATAAATTTATTGAAGCTTGCAAGAAAAGAGTTGCTTGTGTAGCTAAGCATAGAATTGATGAAAATGGAAACCCATTTCATATAGCAGCAAGTAAAGGGTTTCTATTATCTGCGTTACAGGAGATCATAAAGTATTTAGAAGAAGATACTGAGAGCAAAGTCAAGAAAGCAAAAGAAGCTGAAGATTGGGAAGAAGTAAAAAGATTAAAAAAGGAACTTAAGAATAATAAGAAATATATTAAGGAAGCACTCCTCGATAAAAGCTATATTAAGGATGACGGGAAGAAGGCAGTATCACCCCTTTATTTCTTGGACCCTGCAGAGCGGAAGGAAGTTAAGCAAATTGCAGATATAAAATGTGGCTTTATATGTAATAAGAAGTTTCATATATGCTTATATATAGTAGGAGCTATAGTATGTGCTATCACTATGTGTGTATCTTTGTATCTTCTATTTTCGGCTTCTCAATCTCTTGCATTGGCTTCAATAGCAACAATAGCCTCTGGGGGGTCTTCATATCTGTTCTTTAAGGCATGTAACGAGGTATATGGCCTCTATAACGAAAGTACTATAGTGACAGATCCTGATGTTATGCAATTTTTAGATGGTGGTTTAGCCCCAACATGAAGTACTTGCAAGGAATAATATAGAAATTTACTTTCTTAACTTAAGAAAGTATACTTATAAGATGATAAGAAAGAAGTATAATAAGATTTTAGTAGCAAACAGAGGGGAGATTGCCTGCAGGATAGTCAAAACTGCGCACAAGATGGGCATATCTTGTGTGTCTGTGTACTCAGATGCAGATGCAAATTCTGTGCATGTAAAGCAAGCAGATGAGTCAAGGCACATTGGCCCTTCGCCTGCTTATCTTAGTTACTTAAATATCGAAAAAATATGCGAAGTAGCAGTTGAAACAGGTGCCGAGGCGGTTCATCCTGGCTATGGTTTTTTAGCAGAAAATCCAGATTTTCCACGTGCTCTCCAAAAATATAATATAGATTTTATCGGTCCAAGTGCAGAAACAATAGAAGCTACAGCCAATAAAATAACAGCAAAAGAAGAGGCAAGAAAGGCTGGAGTAAATGTAGTGCCAGGATATATGGGTAAGATCGAAAACGCTGACCATGCATCCATGGTTGCTGAAGAAATTGGTTTTCCCGTTATGCTCAAAGCTGCATCAGGTGGTGGTGGCAAAGGAATGCGAATTGTACATTCCAAAAAAGAAATTGTACTAGCATTTACATCAGCAACAAATGAAGCAGAGAAAAGTTTTAAAAATGGTAGTATTTTCATAGAAAAATATATAGAACTACCAAGACACATCGAAATACAAATTATTGCAGATAAATACGGCAATATAGTGTGTCTTGGGGAGAGAGAGTGCTCGGTACAGAGGAATAACCAGAAAATAATAGAAGAAACACCAAGCCCATTTATTAGTGAAGAAGTAAGACAAAAAATGTATGCTCAATGTGTTTCTTTGGCAAAGCAAGTTGATTATTTTTCAGCAGGTACTATTGAGTTTGTTGTTGATAAAGACCAAAATTTCTATTTTCTTGAGGTAAATACAAGATTACAGGTTGAACATCCAGTAACAGAATTTGTTACTGGAATAGATATAGTAGAAGAAATGATCAAAATTTCCTGTGGAGAAAAACTAAGGTTTAGTCAGAATGATATTAAACTTACTGGCTCTGCAATAGAAAGTAGAATTTGCGCTGAAGACCCATCAAAGAGATTTTTCCCTTCCAGTGGAAGAATAAAATACTACGATAAACCAGATGATGTAAGAATAGATGATGGAGTAGCTAGCGGCTCAGAAATCAGCATGTTCTACGATTCAATGATTGCAAAAGTAATAACCTATGGAAAAGATAGAATAGAAGCTATTGGCAGAATGCAAAAAGCTTTGTCTGAGTGCTATATAGGGGAAGTAACAAACAATATAGAATTTCTAGAATCCATCTTCCATCATCCAAATTTTATTGCAGCAAAGCTTCACACAAGATTCATTCCAAATCATTATCCTGGTGGGTTTCAAGGCGATCTTATTACAGAAGAATATATTAAAATGTTTATTTTTGCTGCACTGTATGTTCACTTAAAAAACGAAGAGAGATACTATCACGAAGCAGTACCTCAGGCGTCATCGCAGTGCTTGACTAGTAAAAAAGAAGAGAAGATCCCAGTGTCAAGCACTGCGATGACACCTTACGGTATTGGAGTGACGTCTAAAAGCATTGGAACTACAAATAATTATACAAGAGATTTATTCATAGTGAAAATAGACGATAATGAGCACTCCGTAAATGCAAAATATCAAGATAATATATTAACAACAGTATATAATCACAATAAATACTCCGTGGTAGGTAAGTGGAAACTAAGTTACAGGTTGTTATATATAACAATTAATGATGATACCAATATAGCACTTAAAATAGAAAGGCAAGGCAGCAAATACTTTATAAGACACGCAGGTATGAAAGCTAAATGTTGTGTATTGAAACCTCATGTAGCTGAACTAAGCAAATTAATGCTAAACAACAAAACAGAAGGGATTTCAGTAGACGCTGTAAAATCTCCAATATCCGGTTTATTGGTTAAATTATACGTCAATGCTGGAGATCAGGTAGAGGTAGGACAACCTCTGTTTGTTGTAGAGGCAATGAAAATGGAAAATATAATATGTGCTGAATCAGAAATGGTAATAAAAAATATCCCTGTTACAGAGGGGAAAAATGTACAGGCTGGTGATTTGGTATTAGATCTGGTTTCTTAAATAACATAAGCAGTATAAACTTGACCCAAATAAGATAAACGAAAACATTTGATGGGCTATAGCAATGGCCATTGGTATATGCAGCAACAAAGTGACTACTCCTAGAATTACCTGAATGATGACGGAGAATAGCATAACATATAATGGTTTTATACTGGCATTTTTTATTGTGAGTATTGCTGTCAGAACTAATATCAGCAATGCCAATGCCCGGTGTATGAATTGCACTGTTACTCTATTTTCAAAGATATTTAGCCAAGCAGGCTGTAAGTAAAATAAATCTTCCGGAACAATTTGTCCATCCATTAGTGGAAAGGTATTATAAATTAAACCAGCATTTAGCCCTGCAACAAATGCACCGAAGATTATTTGTACTGTCACTAGGATTAAAATTACCCATATGTAACATGTACTAACCTTAAGTTTAGTTTGCCTTGGTTTGATTTGGTAATCAAAAAATTGATACGACAATAATGCAAAAATAACCAATGCAAGCAGTAAGTGAAGTGCGAGCTTATAGTGACTAACATGAGGATTGACTACCAAACCGCTTTTTACCATATACCAACCAGCAAAAGCTTGTAAAATTCCAAATAATAGTGCTGTAGATAACCTTATTACTGCATTTTTAGGTATTCTTTTTTTTAGTGTAAAGTATATAAATGGTAAGGTAAAAACTAAACCTGTCAGCCTTGCAATTAACCTGTGCACATATTCTATTAAGTATATGGTGCGAAACTCTTCCATACTCATACCATAATTAAATGCTTTATATTCAGGTGTAGCTTCATATTTTGATTTTTCTTTTAGCCAGTCTTGTTCACTCAGCGGTGGCAATGTTCCGGTAATTGGTTTCCATTCCGTGATTGACAATCCTGCTTTTGAAAGTCTGGTAAATCCACCAATTCCCACCATGCAAATCACCATGAGAGAGCAGAGAAAAAGCCAAATAGCTACAGGTTTTGCTTCCATAATCCATGCTGAGTTTTATTCCATTGCTGAGGGTGAATAACAAATTCCCACAAAGCGAGAAAAGCTGCAACGCTATGTAGTAGACTATAGACGGGAAAAAATATTGATACTATATAAAAATAAAAAGGCATTTTTTGTTGTCTGATAGCTATTATCAAAAAAATCAAGTTAATACTGTATACTATTATAAAATAATATAAGAATAATTCATTCAAAATTTGAGTCAGCACCAATGAAAGTAACAAAAAAGGAGTCGTGAAAAATATAAAAGCTGAGGAACCAACAAAAAGGTTTAATAGCAAAACTCCCTTAAGCCCAGTGTGCTTAAAAAGTAATTTTATATTTTTTAAATGAACGATATAAGCTTGCATATAACCTTTAATCCAGCGTGCTCTTTGTTTGATCCAAGCAAACACAGTAGTTGGTGATTCTTCCAATGTTTCTGAATCAATAATCCTGGTTTTATATCCCATTTGCGCAAGTCTCAAACCTAGGTCAGCGTCTTCAGTGACATTGTAAGCATCCCAGAAAAGTACTTTCTTTAAAATTTCCACTGAAAAATGATTACTGCTACCACCCAAAGGTATTGGCATGTTCATTTTTTGAAATCCAGGCAACAAATATTGAAACCAGTTCGCATACTCTAGAGAAAAAGATTTTGTGAGAAAATTATAATCACAGTTGTAGTAATTTAATTTTGCCTGTACACAGGCTAACTTTTCGTCGCCCTTATTAAATTCAATTAGTGCTTTTTTTAACTGCAACGGATCTGGCTTGTCATCTGCATCATATATTACCACATACTTTCCTCTAGCAAAGCTCATAGCATAATTGCATGACTTAGCTTTTGTTCTAGGCAGAGAATGAGGCACTTTTATTACTTCAAAATACTGTGGTAAAGTGCATTTTTCTATAGCTGCCAACATTTCTTGATCATCGCTCTCTATCACAAGCTTTACATCTAATTTTGATTTTGGATAATCCAAACTTTCAATGCTCTTAATCAATTGCTTTATAACCGCATTCTCTTTAAAAGCAGGCAATAAAATAGTATATATAGGTTCATTCATCTTATCATAATCTGCTTTTTGGTTAGAAATTTTACGCAAGCCAAAAATTTTAGTTACAAATTTGAATAAAGAACTAGAACATCCGATTATAAATATCAACACCAAAGCAAAATATGCATATTTTTTTGTCAGTGTTAAAGTCGAAATCATAACAAAGAAAGAGGAAAAAAAGATTGAACTGAGCCTAATGCTTTTAGCTGAAAAATTAGGATTCTTATAATATAAGTAGTTACTTGCGAATTCTGAAATACCAAAGTGTGAGTTAAGAAGATTTAAAACCTGTTTGCTATCTACTTTTATCAATACATATTCAATACCGTAATGAGATTCGACCCAAAGGTTGATATCTTGGCTTATGTCTTCAACCATAAAAAAAGTAGTATCATTTAATTTTTGCCAAGGAATTATATTAAACCTATAGTAGAAAAGTTTCTCTTGTTCTTTGCATAAACTAGAATCAAATTTAATTTTTTCTACATTATCAGTTTGAAGTACAGACATTAAACTTAATGCAACTTTTTGCTCAAGTCACGTGAAAACGAAGATATAACCTCACTACTACGCTTATCATCTTTACGTTCATGCATTATTTTTTTTACAGCATCAGCAGCTATACTCGCTGTGTTAGCTTGTAAATCCCCAAGAGCTTTTTCAACTTGGTCAGTAACTTTCTTCAAATTAGAATGGGAATTTTCATCTAACGTTTGATCGAGTTGCTGTCTATTATGCTTAATAATACTATTAGCCTTATCAAGTGCTTCATTCATCATTTTGTTAACTTCTGCATCTAATTTTTTGTATTTTTCAGAAGATTTTTTGTAATACTCCAACATATCTTTTCTGAATTTTTCAGTTTCTTCACTTGAAAACTTGCTTTTGTTACGTTTATTGTTAAGCGCGTTTTTTATTACCTTCCTTAGCAATTTATATGAGAGGATAAAACCTACTAAAAAAGCAAGGCTTATAACTAGTAATGTAGACATAAAAACCCTAAAATTCTTTGGATACCAAATCAGCAACAAATTCCTCTTCAATCTCAGAATTAGTTAACTTAGTATAGTAAATCAAAGCAATACTAGTAGCCATTTGTTTTAATTCACTAATATACTTAGATTTAAATTGTACTACCTTTTCTTCAACAAGTTTAATCATCTTCTTGTCTTCCTCTTCCAATATATCCTTAACATTCGCTCTCATTTCTTCTACTTGAGCAAATGCATCATCTATGATTTTTTTTGCCCGTACTCTAGCTTGATTTAAAGCTGCATTATACTTGGCAATTTGCTCTTCTGTAAGTCTTAAAAGGTGAATAGAACTATTAAATGAATCTAACACTTCTTTACTTCTAGTGCTTATTATTTCATCTAACTTCGGTAAAAACAAACAACTGACTACAAAAAAAAGTGAAGAGAAAAAAATTAAAAACCAAAAAATTTGAGAAGAGAAAGTTGAAACATCAAGCTGTGGCATCTGTTAAGCAGCAAATATTAATAACATTGCAAGTACAAACGCAAGCAACCCCATGATTTCAACCATGGCAGCACCAATATAAACGTAACTTTTCATTTTACCTTCTGACTCAGGATTTCTCGCAATCCCATTTAACATAGCAGAGAAGATATTAGCTATACCTAAACCAGCACCGAGCATTCCAAATACAGCCAAACCAATTGCTATAAATTTTAAAGCCACTAAATCCATATATTACCTTTAACTATTTCTTTATAATATAATTGTAAAATATTCTGCAAGGAAGTCAATTACTTTACTGCATCTGACAAATATACACATGTTAATATAGTAAATATATAAGCTTGCAAAACTGCAACAAATACTTCAAATCCTATTAGTGCAATTATAAACAAAAAAGGTGCAGGTGTAAAAAATATGTTCATATTTATGACGAATCCTGCTATCACTTTGATGATTGTATGACCCGCAATCATATTTGCTGCAAGCCTTATTGATAAACTAATCGGTCTTACTAAATAAGCAAATAATTTAATAATGATGATTATAGGTGCAAGCCACGAAGGAGTTCCTTTTGGTAGCAATATGCGTAAAAATTCTACTCCTCTTTCTTTAAACCCAACAATCGTTATATAAGTAAAAACCACCATTGATAAAGCGAAGGTAACTATCACATGACTTGTAACTGTGAAACTATAAGGAAGAACACCAACTAAATTACACGATAAAATGAAAATAAATACTGTAAATATCAAAGGAATGTGCTCCAAACCTTTGCTTCCAGTGTTACTTTCTATTATTGAAACAACAAAATCATATACATATTCAACTGCAGCTTGCAAATATCCTGGTATTACTGCACCTTTTCTTATTCCAAGGAGCAAAAACAGTACCATTAATATCACCGAGATCATCATAAAAAGAGATGAGTTGGTAAAGTTTATGTCATACCCAAATAATTTTGGTAGTTCTATTATTGTATATACTTTAAATTGTTCTAGCGGATTTAACGCCATTTTGACCCTGTATACTTAAACTGCAGCAGTAAATAAAGTATAAATTTTATAGAATAAAGTCAAGAATTAATATAAGGAGCTCTGTATTATTATAGCATTAACATATTAACAAAATATACAATTAAAATGCAAATTATAGTCAGCTACCAATCTTATTCTAAATTCTTGACTTAACATCTTATTTTAACTATAATTTAATTTTAATATGAGGCAATTATGAACGAAATAGATTTTACTAATCCACCTTTAAATTTAGAACAGGAATGTGGTAACGGGTACATCAAGTTTACAGATTATTATTCTAACTCAGACACTGGTCTTTTCCACATGGCAGGTGAAATGCTAAATGAAAGCCATGATGTTATAGGAAATTTCACTGGTGATGCTTACATTTATAATTTCCATATAGATGATCACAATATGAACATTCAACTCTGCATGGAAATGGACTGCAAAGGTGATATAAAGAAAATTCTTTCTTTGTAGAAAAAGTAGGCTTCTCCTTCGTTTTTTACAATTAGAGAAGCTACTCACTACAACAAGCTTTAAAATCATTATATTTTACATTACAATAACTTTTTTATTTTCTGTTAAATAAATGAAGTTCACATTATCTTGGTTATTAGAGTACTTAGAAACCAATGCTAGTTTAGAGGAAATTACTGATAAATTAACTCACATAGGGTTGGAAGTAGAGAATGTGATCGACAATTCCAGATTGGCCGGGTTTGTTGTTGCAGAAGTATTAGAAGTCGCACCTCATCCAAATGCTGATAAATTAAAATTATGTAAAGTAAATGATGGAAGTAAAGTTCTGCAGATAGTCTGTGGAGCAAAGAATGTTAGAGAAGGAATGAAAACCGTACTTGCATCTCTTGGCAACACATTACCAAAAAGTGACTTCACAATTAAGCTTGCAAAAATACGAGGAGTGTTAAGTGAAGGAATGCTCTGCTCTGCTTTCGAACTTGCGCTGACTCAAGATGAAAGTGAAGGAATCATTGAGCTTTCTGATGATTATAAAGTAGAAGATAAATTTTTCAATTGTGATCCTGTAATTGATATAAATGTTACTCCAAACCGTGGGGATTGCTTAGGCGTCTACGGAATAGCACGTGATCTAGCAGCAACTGGAATTGGGATACTCAAGACTTTAAGCGTTCCACAACTTACCGCTTCTATGAACTCACTAATAAACGTCAAAGTCATCGATGGGGAGAGTTTTATTAGTGGAGTATATATCACTAATGTAAAAAATAAAGAGAGTCCAAAATGGCTAAAAGATAAATTGGAATCGATAGGAATGCGCTCCATTTCTGCAATAGTTGATATTACTAATTATATTATGATATCTTTCGGGCGCCCGATGCACGCGTATGATGCAAAAAAAATAGAAGGAGAGCTCATAGTACGCAAAGCAAATGACGAAGAAAAATTTATTGGTTTAAATGATAAAGAGTACTTATTAAACAAAGACATAAGCGTTATTTCTGATGATAAAAACGTTCAGGCAATTGCTGGAATTATGGGCAGTAAGTACAGTGAATGCACTCTTGAGACTACTGATATCTTTTTAGAGTCTGCTTGGTTTGACCCCATCTCTATCACTAAATCTTCAAGGCAGCTCAGCATCTCCACAGACTCAAGTTACAGGTTTGCACGTTCAATTGACCCTGAATTTACCCTTGATGGACTCAATCTTGCAGCCAAAATGATTTTGGATTTATGTGGTGGAGAAGTGTCAAGTGTAGTGTCTGCTGGTAATCTGAATAAGGCTGATACCAAGATAAATTTTGATTATCAGAATGCAAACAAACTTGGAAGTGTATCTGCATCACCTGATGAAGTACTCAATATTTTAACAAAATTAGGGTTTAGTATTGATAAAAGAATTGAAAATAATTGGAGCGTACATGTACCAAGCTGGAGACCAGACATAACCATACCTGCTGACCTAGTTGAAGAGGTAGTAAGAATATACGGCTATGATAAAATAAAGGAAGAGCCATTAGCAGGCGATGTTGTGGTAGAATTTGATACACAGAATGATTTGCGCATTTTAATGACAAGCAGAGGATTTCATGAAGTGATGACTTGGTCTTTTATGAGTGAATCAATAGCTGAAAAGTTTGGTTACTTGAATAAGTTATTTATCATCGATAATCCATTTAATAATAACTTTAATACAATGAGGCCAAGTGTCATACCAAATTTGTTGCAAGTCACTGTAGATAATATTGCTCACGGGATATCTGATCTCGCAATTTTTGAAATTGGACCAATTTACAATGGTGAAGCTCAATCTAAGTACGTTTTAAGTGGAATTAGATCAGGAAATAATTTACCGCGAAACCATTATAACACTGATAGAAAAATAGATGTTTTTGACGCAAAGGCTGACCTCATAACGGCTTTGGAATTTTTTAACATTAATTGTGATAATTTAACAATAGAAAGAGCAGAAAAAGAATATTATCACCCAGGAAAGTCAGGCACCTTATCTTTTAGAAGTAAAATAGTTGGTTATTTTGGGGAATTGCACCCAAGTGTACTGGATTCTTTTGATATCAAACAAAAAATTGTAGCCTTTGAAGTGATGCTAGAAAACATTGAAAATTTACCTGTAAGTAAGAAAAAATTTATCGATTATAAATATCAAAGTGTAAAACGCGATTTTGCATTTATTGTGAGTAAAGACATAGTAGTAGGTAGCATAATCAATATGGTGAAAAAAAGCTCAGAGCTCATCACAGAAGTTTTGATATTCGATGTATACCATGGAAATAACATAGAGCCGAATAAGATGTCTATAGCATTGTCAGTTACTTTCTGCTCTCCAACTCACACTTTAACTGAAGAGGAAATCCAAAAAGAATCAAATATGATAGTCAACTTAGTGTGTGAAAATACTGAAGGAACTTTGAGAGCTCATCATTAAGCCGTAATCCTGATTTTGCTGTGTCACGTTTACTTCATCCAATTTATTCCCTATCTTGAATTCAATATCCTTGAAAAACCTATCCCACATTCCATGCAAATGCTCTTCTACTTTAGGCCATACATCATTTTTAAATGTTTCTCCATCATCAGAAAATAAATTACCTAAAAAGGCTCCAACACCTTCATAATTTGACTGAAAACATTGAAGAAATGTTTCTACTTCCTTATGAGTATCATGTGCCGCATCCAATGCTTTTCCTTCTATGCTCTCATTCTTTTTCGTGGCTGACCAGCCTACCTGAATATAACCCCAACCTATCCAAAAACGGTCCCAAGCATTCTTAGCAATACCCTGATTATCTTTTGGCACATTATTTATTATATGTTTCACCAAATTGTCTATCAAAGGAGATAATAAATCTTGACAAAAATGCTTGATATTATCTTTCATTTTAATTACAGGACTTTTTATGCGTTTTTCTGCTAAATAATACTCAAGTTCTGCTTTCTCTAATAATTTCTTGATCTCTGCTTCATCAAAATTTTCTTTCTTGAGCTCCTCCAACAACTTATCTTCTATTATTGCAAATTTTATTTTTTCACGAGATTCTAGTTCTTCTCTATAATCATTTTTTGTTTCTTCATTTATCAATAATCCTTTTTCTTCTAATTCTAACTGTTTTAATGCTTTTAGGATTTCTTGGTTATTTTGCAAGTGCTTCTCTATTAATTTTGTACTTGGATGCTTCTCCCCCCTTCTATTTTGCTCATCTTCTAAATATTTGTTTAAATCTTCATTTCCTTCTATTACTTTTCTTAACGATATAGGTTGCTTTAAGCATTCTACAATTTCCGCTCGGTGCGAATTAATCCTCTGCACTAAATTCGGCTCCTTTTCCTCTAACAGCTTACATGAGTCCTCTATACTCTTTGCTTGGCCTTTGAATAAATTTTGTATTTTACATTTCGTTATTTCTAAATATATCTTTGCTATAAAGTCATTTACTTTATCTGAAACTTCTTTTAAACTTTTCTTGCTAAAAGGACCTTTTATCTCCTCTTCTAAACTTCGAAACTGGTCTATTAAGCTTAGTATTCCTAACAGGCCTAACTCACCCTTAGCTTTTTTCATTACTGATTCTACTAGCCTTCGCTTAACTTCTTGATCACCATACTCGAACTTAAAAAGACCTTCTAATTTCCTTTTTAAATCATCATCTGTTAAGTTATTTTTTCCTTCATCATATATTGCTTTCAATTTTTCATGTATCCCAGTATATCTTTCCTGTCCTTGTTTTTTTAAATCTTCAATTCTTTTTTTAGCATCATTTAGAGCTTCCTCTGTTTTTCCAGGATCTGTATCTTTATAAACATCAATTATTGTTTTTTTAGCTATTTTCCCTTCTTGTATAAGCCGTTCCCATTCTGCTTTAAATACAGGAAGTGCATCATCACTTATATCATCTATATCACCTACTTTCATAAGGGACTCTAGCCGATCATCTTCATCAGTCAAATTAAGTGACTCCTTTATTTTTAGTTCTTTCAAATCTTTGATTATCACTTCTTTCTCATTTGGTAATTCCTTACCTTGATTCTCCAATTCTTGTTTCACTAAAGTATTTTTTAGCTCATCTTCCAGTGAAAAATCTTCTCCCCGTCTATTTTGCTGAAACTTAATTGCTTGTATAAAAGCAACTCGATAAGCATTTTCTATTAAGTGAGTTGTCAACTTAGAATCTATGCTACTCACCACTTTCAGCCTGAATTTACTCAATAATTCCTTCAGTTTATCATGTGTAATATCTTTCTTTTCTAGATTCACCAGCTCTTCCATAGTTCTTGCGCATCCTTGAATGGAAGTTGCAAGTATATCCTTGATTTCATTACGCAATGGCTTAAGACCATTTTTTAAATTGATGTTAGTTGACAATTTCAGTACAATGTTATGCTCCGAATCCCTCGTTACACTAAACCACTGATTATTTTCATTATCGCATAAATCTCTAAGTAATTGTTTTAATTGCGGTGGAAACTTTATTTCCATATCATATGCAATGCTTGACTCAGAAACCTCCATTTCATGAAAAGATACCTCTATATTTTGGTGCTTATTAGAATATCGCCCCATACTTATTTTAAGAACAGCAACTAAAGAGTGAGATAACTCTCTATTTAAAAGATAAAAAGTAGCCAAAGCAATTGTTGCAGGAACAATTAAGGCTACAAGCACAGTCACATTAACAAAAATTGCTATTGCAGCAAGAGCACCGTATGCAAATCTTCTCGATACACTTGTTTCACTCTTTTTTGCCTTATTTTCCACTACACCTTTTTGTGTCTTGCTGTCTGCTTTAAATCTACTGTATATGACTAACCCCATTGCAACAAAAGCAATATAAGGAAGCATTAAAACTGACAGAGCTAAATTTAATACTTTTTTCTCCGGGCAAGCTCTGTTTATCTCTTTAAATATTCTACTTGATATATTATACCAGGAAGTAAAAAAGTCAGAGTTGTAATCTTTATAATGAAATATACTGAGTGGAACATTAAAAGCAGCTACCTGTTTAGTTAACCAATCTTGCTGACTTACAGCATCAAAAAATTCTTCTCCCTCTTCTGAATTAGCAAGACCTAAATCATTCCCTTCTTCTACATTAGAAACATCTTCCATAGCATCAAAAAACTCTTCTTCCTCTTCCAAAGCAACATTGGAAATAGATTCTACTTTACCTAAACCATCACTGTTGTTATTTAAATCAATAACTTCTCTATGACCATCTGCAACAACTTGATTCATATCACCACCCTACTTAAAGCAGTTTAAGTATAGCATAAACATTACTAACTTTGCAACTTTATTAACTTAATACCAACTGTCAAACCTTGGTATTCCTTAGAATAGAAGTCGGATTCGATCTCTTTATTAATGTCCAAAGATAAGGCAAGAGTCTGATCTTTTATATATTCAACCCATGTATTTATTGCTTCCTTAATTTTTTCATCTTCTGTTTTGATTACTACTCCTATTCTATCGGATATATCGAAATCAGCTTGTTTTCTAGTTTCTTGAATAAGCCTAACAACATCTCTTGCGAGCCCTTCTAGAATTAGTTCGTCATTGAGCTCAGTACTCAGAACAACAATCCCTTTATTGTTATCAAATACAGAAGAATATTCACTATTTGCTTTTAACAATAGTTCATATTCACCTTTTTCTATAGTATAGTTCTCTGTTTCATCTCCTAAAAATATTGAACCTTTTACGGAACCTTCTGTCATTCCAGCGCGTGACGCTGGAATCTGCATCTGGATCCCAGTGTCAAGCACTGGGATGACGTCGGAGTGAGTTTTTTCAACTTGCTTCCACTTTCCTTCCTTAACGTATTGAACTAGTTTCTTGATTTTATCTGGAACTCTTCTTCCAAGCACAGAAAAATTTAGTTTTAGCTCTAGTGATGCAACTTCTTTCAACTCATTTACTATTTCTAGTTCTTTTACATTCACCTCATCTCTTATTATCTCTTGATATTCATTTTCAAGAAAATCGCAGGAAGACTTATGATAAATGATAATACTACTGAGTGGCTGCCTGATGCGTATATTAAACGTATTTCTGATGGATAATGCAGAGTTACATATCTCTCTTACCAAATCCATCTTAGCAATGAGTTCACTGTCATATCTATCTGATTGTGGAAAATCAGCTAAATGAACAGATGTTTCTTTATACTTCAGCCCCTGCCATATATTCTCTGTTATCAGTGGCAATAAAGGAGCTGCAGCTCGAAGCATGTAATAAAAAACTGTGTATAGCACATTATAAGCGTCGGTTTTGTCTTGATCTAAGTCACTTTTCCAAAAACGCTCGCGACTGCGACGAATATACCAGTTATTTAGCACTTCAAAGAAATCTGTCAGGATTTTGCAAGCCTCCTGGAAGTTATAGTTGTTCATAGAAGCTTGGATACCTTCCACAGCTTCAAAACATTTGGAAATCATGTAACGATCAATAGTACTTCTATAGTCCTTGCAAACTTCAGCTTTAATCCCATCTGCATTTGCATACATAGTGAAAAAGTGATAACTATTCCAAATAGGTTTTATTACGTTTTTTAGAACATCACGCACTAAATTTCCTTCTTTGTCGAGTAGTAAATTACCACCGCAGACAATAGATCCAGAAAGCATAAGAAAACGCAGCGCATCGGAACCATATTTATCAAATACTTCCATTGGATCTGCATAATTATTCAAACGTTTGGATAATTTCTGACCTTTCACATCAAGAACCACACCGTGGCATATGCAATTCTTAAATGGCTCACTATCAAATAAAGCAGTGGAAAGCACAAAAAGCGTATAAAACCATCCTCTTGTTTGTGCTATATACTCGGTGATAAAATCTGCAGGAAAGTTATTTTCAAACCACTCTTTGTTTTCAAACGGATAGTGAACTTGCGCGAACGGCATCGAGCCAGACTCAAACCAACAATCAAACACATCAGGCACACGACGCATTACTGATTTTCCTGTTGGATCATCAGGATTTGGTCTTGTTAAAGTATCGATAAATGGTCTGTGCAAATCATCTATTTTAACATTAAAATCTCGCTCTAGTTCTGCTATCGAACCATATACATCCACTCTTGGATATTTTGCATCATCTGATTTCCACACAGGAATTGGCGTACCCCAAAATCGATTGCGTGAAATAGACCAGTCATGCGCTCCTTCAAGCCATTTTCCAAATTGACCATCTCTTATATGATTTGGCATCCAATTAACTCTCTTATTCAGCTCTGCCATTCTCCCCTTAAACTTTGTCACAGCAACATACCAAGAAGGCATAGTGCGATAGATTAAAGGAGTATCAGTTCTCCAGCAGTGAGGATAATTATGAATATGTTGCTCAGTCTGAAACCAACTCCCCTGCTCTTTTAATTTTTTTATTACTGTATCATTGGCATCAAAAACATGAATTCCTGTTAAATCTGAAACTTCAGCAGTAAACTTTCCAGCGTTATCAATTGGACAAACAGCTCGAATATCATGGCCTTGGCAAAGGTAAAAATCTTCTTCACCAAACCCAGGAGCAGTGTGTACAACACCAGTACCATCTTCTGCTGTAACATAATCAGCAATGAAAACACGGAATGCATTTTTTGTATCTTTAAAATAATCAAACAGTGGTCTATAAGGAAGACCTGCAAGATCACTCGCTTTAAGTTTTATATTACAATTTTCATATGGAATATTGTTCTTTGTACAGTGATCAATAAATTTTTCTAGATAGCTTTCAGCAAAGATATATATCTCATTATTTACTAGATCTCCTTCATTGCCCTCTGCTGCTGCCATCCCAGCACCCTCTCCTCCTGTCATTCCAGCACCCTTCTCTGTCATCCCAGTGCCTAGACACTGGGATCCAGCCAGCGTCACGCGCTGGAATGACACCAAGGAGTGAACTGAAACTGCACAATACTCAATATCCTCCCCTATTGCCAGTGCGAGGTTGCTCGGCAACGTCCAAGGGGTTGTAGTCCAAGCAAGTAATTTACACTTTTGTTTCAATTGTTTTGGATTTTCTAAAAGCTCGAATGCAACAGTTACAGCCTTGCTAGTCTTTTCTCTATATGCGTTATCAAGCCTTGTTTCAAAATTGGATAGTGGAGTTTCGCACGCCCAGCTATATGGAACAACGCGTACTGATTCATATACCAAACCTTTATCATAAAGCTGCTTAAATGCCCACATGACCGACTCCATGAATGATTTATCCATAGTTTTATAGTCATTATGAAAATCTACCCATCTTGCCTGTCTGTTTACATACTTCTCCCATTCTGATGAAAATTTCATTACAGAAGTACGGCAATGGTTATTGAATTTTTCAATGCCAAATTTTTCTATCTCAGTTCTGCCAGATATTCCAAGTTCCTTTTCTGCGCCCATCTCAGCTGGCAACCCGTGGCAATCCCAACCAAACCTGCGCTCAACTCTTTTCTGTAGCATAGTTTGATATCTTGCAAATGCATCTTTGATAAAGCCAGTCAGTAAATGCCCATAATGCGGAAGTCCATTTGCAAATGGAGGCCCATCATAAAACACAAAACAATTATCCTTAGAACGACCTTCTATCGAACGCTCAAAAATTTTATTTTCCTGCCAAAATTTTATGATTTCCTTTTCTAGCAATGAAAAATCAGGACTGCTGCTTGTATCAGGATAATACTTCATATTCATTTTAACTGGATAAAATTAAAGAATATAGAGCTTTCTGGAAAATTACAAATTCAAAAACTCTGTTTCTACAAACATAGATAGGTATTGACATCATTATACAACATATTAATTCATTAGACTTATTTACTTAAGTTAAAGATGAATAAAGACAATAACAGTTGGCCTTATCAGAAATTTCATGATGCTAACAAAAATAATAGTAAAAGCAGCTTTGTTTGGGGATCACTTTCTTATGAATATAATAATTCTGGAGAGGTTGAAAAATTACACTATCAGTGGGAAAAGAAAAAAAATCCCGCGAATCTATTATATCAAGTCTCATATGATTGCGTAACAGAGAGCTGCAGTCCTTTAAGGATTAAATCTAGATAGCTTATAAACTTATAAAACACACAAAGTGCTTCTACATGAAACCATGGGAGCACTTTTCTCTAATTAGGCAGCACATCCCAATAAACTATTTTGCCGAGCTTCCAATACTCTTACATTTACTATTTTATCTTTGTATTTACCATCAGGGTCATCAATGCACACTGATTGCATATATGGGCTTTTACCAATAATTTGAGCTTGAAGTTTGCCTTTTTTATCACTGAACAGAACAGAAATAGTTTTGCCTATCATACTTTGGTTAAACTCAAGTTGTTGCTTGCTAATTAATTCCTGTAACTGAAGAAGGCGCTCTGTTTTAACCTCTTCTGGTACTTGATCTTTTCTTTCCGCCCCTGGCGTTCCTGGCCTTGGGCTATATTTAAAACTATAAGCCTGAGCATATTTTACTTTTTCTACTAATTTCATAGTTTCTTCAAAATCTTTTTCAGTTTCTCCAGGAAAACCAACGATAAAATCAGAAGAAAATTCGATTTCAGGTTTCAATTTGCGAAATCTGTCTATTATTTCAAAATACTCCTCTGCAGTGTGTTTCCTGTTCATCGCGTGCAATATTTTATTAGAACCTGATTGCACAGGTAGGTGAACAAACGGCATGAGTTTTGGCTCCTCCGCATGTGCCAAGTAGAGAGAGTTGTGCATATCTCTTGGATGAGAAGTTGTGTAGCGAATTCTCTCTAGCTCTTCAATTTTAGCAATGTGACTAATTAATTTTCCTAAATCCCACACTTCTCCTTCGCACTTACCATGATAAGCATTGACATTCTGACCAAGCAAAGTTATTTCCTTTGCTCCATTTACAACTAATTTCAATGCTTCGCGGAATATTTCATTCACTGGTCGCGAATATTCAGCTCCGCGAGTGTAGGGCACCACACAAAATGTACAAAATTTATCACAACCTTCCTGTATGGCAAGAAATGCAGAAGATCCTTGACTATTGTCATAGCACTCATCTGGCAATTTATCGAACTTCGCAACTTCTGGAAAATCAGTGTTTATCACATGGCCTTTACTTCTGCTTGCTTTGACTATCAGCTCCGGTAAAGCAGCGATACTCTGTGGACCAACAACAATATCAACAAATGGAGCCCTTCTGAACACTTCTTCTCCCTCTGCTTGCGCTACACATCCAGCCACTACTACGGTCCTTTCTTTTCTTGACGAATGAATTCTTCCAAGCTCTGAATAAAGTTTTTCTGCTGCCTTCTCTCTAATATGACAAGTATTTAATATCACCAAATCAGCTTGTTCTGCATCACTCACAACACTGAACCCCAGAGGCTTAACTATATTCTCCATTAAAACAGAGTCATAAACGTTCATCTGACAGCCGTAAGTTTTAATGTATAGGCCTTTCATATTTTTAATTTAAAAATCCTTCATATAAATACTTAACAAAATTATACGAAAAACTGAATTCTAGTACAACAGCCAATAAAGATTGCTTGACAAACCTTCTCGCTTCTCTTACCATAACAGTAGAGGTATTTTAAGAGCTCAAAAATCTATCTCCGTCTGCAGGCTTTTCAGTCAATTTTTCAATAAAAAATGTACTCTTCAGCACGTGTTTAAATTCTGTTGTATGTGCGCTGCATTTTCTTTCTAATCTTTCAGGAGGATTTTATGTCTAGAATTCCAGATACTTGACCTTTATTCTTAAGCTAAAAACCGATTGGTACCTATGGTTTTTATAAAGAAAGTGCAAAAAATACTTTAAAGAATATGAAATAAAGGTAGAAAAGGTTCGAGTAATTAAAAAACATTTCCAGGCATAAATTTGTCATGTATACCAAAAAGTAATTACACTAATATAATGTTCACACTTATATGCTAATATAGATATAATACTAATTAAAGAGCATGTTATGCAAGAAGAAGTATCAGATTTTACAGATGCTCTTTGTCAAAATAAATGTGATTCCTTTTGAGTGACACTCTCCTATATCTTTCTTTAGGTTATACAGAAGTCTAACACAATTATAGAACAAGCTTAAAAGTTCTGGTAAAGTAGTTTTATTTACAAAGAATATGCTACTTGATATTGAAAAACGCAGCATAACAAATGCACTGTGGAAGTTACAAGAAGCAGATCAAAGGGAAATCTTAACTCTTATACAGAGATTTGAATTACCAGAAATATTAGCAAGAATATTAGTTGCTCGTGGTGTTAACATAGAAAATGCACATGACTTCTTACACCCACTAATCAGATCGCTATTACCAGATCCCTTTCACCTCCTTGATATGGATAAAGCTGTTTCTCGCATAATAAAAGCAATAAACAATAATGAGAATATTGCAATATTTGGTGATTACGATGTTGATGGTGCAACGTCATCAGCATTGATTAATAGGTACCTAAGAGCGATTGGAACACACTCTATAATCTATATTCCAGATCGTGTTGATGAGGGCTATGGATTGAACACAGATGCTTTATTACAACTTAAAAAGAACGGAATTGATTTATGTATTTCTGTTGATTGCGGTACGCTTGCATATCAACCAATAGAAGATGCAAAGGTTTTTGGACTTGATATTATAGTTGTCGATCATCACCTTGGTACAGAAAAGTTACCAAGCGCTGTAGCAGTTGTTAATCCCAACCGCCTTGACGAGAGCTCTCCTTATACTAACCTTGCAGCAGTTGGAATGTCATTTTTGCTAATTGTTGCCCTTAACAGAAGCCTACGTGAGCAAGGATTTTTTACCCACAAAAAAGAACCAGATTTGTTTGATCTACTTGATTTGGTTGCTCTTGGAACTGTTTGTGATGTTATGCAGATTATAGGCCTAAATAGAGCATTTGTTTTGCAAGGATTAAAGGTTATATCAGCAAGGAAAAACGTTGGCTTGCGTGTTTTATTTGATGCTTTGGGAATCCTTGAAAAACCAAGTGTTTCACGGTTAGGGTTTAACATTGGGCCATGTATAAATGCTGGAGGAAGAATTGGAGAAGCATCACTCGGTGCAAGGTTGCTTTCCACTGATAATGAAGAAGAGGCGCATTCAATCGCGCTAAAATTAATAGATTTGAATAATGCAAGAAAAATGCTAGAAAATGAGGCTATTTTGGAAGCTACAACACAGGCAGAAAAATTTACCTTATTAGGTGTAAATTTTATAATGGTAAGTGGCAATTGGCATCAAGGAATAATTGGTATTATTGCATCAAGACTAAAGGAGCAGTTTCACCTACCAACGATAGTGATATCTTTAAACAACGGAATAGGAAAAGCAAGTTGCAGATCAATTTCTGGAATAGATATTGGTGCTGCGGTTCTTTCTGCAAAATTTACCAACCTAATCATTGAAGGTGGTGGTCACAGTATGGCAGCGGGATTTTCGATTAAGGAAGACAAAATAAGTGATCTACATGATTTTTTTACTGAAAGATTTGCAAACTCTACAAATGACAAAATCATAAAAGCCGATGGCATAGTAACAGCTAAAGCAATAAACTTATCCCTGTGGAATCAATTGCAACGCTTAGAGCCATTTGGTGTTGGCAATCCTGAACCGAGATTTATCATCCAAGGAGCAAAGATAAGAAAGCCGGAAGTTATAGGAGTTGATCATATAAAATGTTTTATTGCTGATGATAATGTTATGGTAAAAGCTATTGCGTTTCGCTCTGCAAACACTGAGCTTGGCTCTGCTATCATGCAGGGAAATGTTAAATCAATTTTAGGTAAAATCTCTATGAATTATTGGAATGGAAATGAATTTGTGCAATTTTTAATAGAAGATGTATTGACTATCAGTTGATTTTACACTCAAAGAACCAATAATTGCAATTATTGGTTCTTTTTAGCAGTATTGTTAAAGTATATCTACCAACGATGTGAGACCGTGTATTATATCTGCGGAGGAATCACACTTTGTATACTGTACATCTTGACTATCTACCCATTCTTTAAACTCCCCTGGGTTTTTATTGTCAATATACCATATTTTGTTAAATATATCGTGCCATTTTACATTACCTCCTGACATAAAATATTCACAAGTATCATCGATTATTTCAGGATGCTTTTCTTCTAAAAATTTAAACATAGCCATTCCTATTGTATAAGGATCTTCATCAACTATCAATTTTCTAGCATAATATACATCTCCTAGATTTAAATCATGAGATCTAATTTTACAAGAGCCAAAATCTTCGAGCATCTTACACATTTTTTCTTCTTTTAGTGCTTCGCATGCAATAAGTTCTGCACTACCTTCAGTCACTGATTTAGATAAATCCGCCTTGTTAAATTGTGTCACTATCCGTTGTATACAGTGGACAAACTCATGCGCAAGAGTGTAATAATCTATTTCTTCAAAGGATTTTGAATAATTAGGAAAGTTATCTTTTGCATAAACCAATACATCAGATGGAGATTGAAGATAATTAGGAAAATCATTCTTAAATGAAGGAGCATCTATTGAGAGGGATAATGAAAATGGATCAGGGTTTGGAATAGTAACACCAGCTTCTTGATCTGTTGTATCACGAACATACAAACTCTTCTTCATATCAACATATTGTTCCCGATCTTCAAATAAAAACATGCGAAGATTAACATTTTTATCACTTGGAATAAATACATATTCTTGACAGACTTTAAAAGTGTCATTAATAACTGTTTCTATTTTTGCTAATTGTTCATCAGTAACGTCTGAATGAAACACTTCTACTTTTATATCACTCCCTTCAACACTAACTGTATGTTTATATGGGAGAATTTTACTTATTTTAGTTTCAATCTCATCTCTTGCTTGATAGTCTGGTTTGACTTTAAAAAGGTCTATATTTGAAAAAAGATTTGTCTCATCAATAAAAAAACTCATATTAGCATCTCATAAATTATTTAGGTGCAATATAGAGAGTAAAAGTTAATATGTAATGAATAAGCGGGTTTATCTATCAATCTCACCAAAGACTATATCGAGTGAACCGATAATTGCTGCAATGTCAGCAAGCATGTGTCCTTTTGCCATGAAATCTAAGGCCTGTAAATGCGCAAAGCCAGGTGCTCTTATTCGACATCTATAAGGTCTATTGGTACCATCTGAAACTATATATACTCCAAATTCGCCTTTTGGCGCTTCAACAGCCACATAAGTCTCACCTTCTGGTACATGATATCCTTCTGAATAAAGCTTAAAATGATGAATCATAGCCTCCATAGATTCTTTCATTTCTGCTCTTGGCGGTGGAGAAATTTTTCTATCTTCAGTTTTTATTGGCCCTTCAGGCATCTTCTCTATGCATTGCTTCACCAAACTGATAGATTGTCTGATCTCCGCCATTCTCACTAAATAACGATCATAACAGTCACCATTTTGGCCAACTGGTATATCAAAGTCTAGCTGATCATATATCTCATATGGCTGGCTTTTTCGCAAGTCCCAAGCGAGCCCAGCAGCACGCAGCATTGGCCCACTAAAGCCCCAATCAAGCGCCTGTTTTATTGATATTTCACTGATTCCTACAGTGCGTTGCTTCCATATTCTATTTTCTGTTAAAAGTTCATCAACATCGTCTATATACTTTGGAAATTGCTCTATAAACTCTGCAATATCTTCAATCAAACCTTCTGGGATATCTGCTGCAAGTCCACCTGGCCTTATATAAGCTGCGTGAAATCTTGCACCTGAGGCCCTTTCATAGAACTCGAGTATTTTTTCTCTCTCTTCAAAGAGCCATAAAAGAGGAGTCATCGCCCCAACATCAAGTGCTTGGGAAGAGATATTTAGTAAGTGATTTAGTATCCTTGTCAGTTCACAAAATAAAACACGCAAATATTTTGCTCTGATTGGAATTTCACATTGCAACAATTTTTCAACGCATAACGAATACGCATGCTCTTGTGACATTGGTGACACATAATCAAGGCGGTCAAAGTAAGGCAGAGCTTGAAGATAAGTTTTATGTTCTATCAATTTTTCAGTGCCGCGATGCAAAAGCCCAATATGAGGATCTGCCCTCTCGATCACCTCACCATCCATCTCTAAAACAAGACGTAATACCCCGTGTGCAGCTGGATGCTGCGGTCCAAAGTTTAACATCATTGTCTTTAGATCAGGCATGCTTGGTAGTTTAAGGTATTGGAACTTTATAGGGTAAAATGTGCTTAAAGTCAATAGGCTTCTTGTACAAGCTATAACTCATCGTTACAATAGAAAAACTCTCAAAAACTTCACCACTTCTTCATGATCTGATAGACAATGTTTATGTGTCACATACAATTATTGCACTTATGTTGATCAAGGCAGCAAAATTATGTATAGATAATTTTGATTGAGAAATAGTTTTTCTACTATATAAATTCTACTTTAGAGTAATCAAAATTAATGAAAGACAATAAATATAGTTTAGGTTTAAGGATCATTCATTGGTTAATGTCTGCTCTTATTATTGGTATGCTTTGTTCTGGACTGTACATGAAAAGTTTGCCGATTAGCAGTGAAATTAAATTCAGCATATACGCTATTCATAAGGCTTGTGGCATCACCGTTCTTGGATTAATTATAGTACGTATATTTTTTCGCGTCTTTACTTATGTTCCGCCATTACCAGCCAATTTTTCTCGATTTGTAATCAATGCGAGCAAAACGATACACTTTGGTTTATATGCTTTGATGGTGCTAATGCCACTATCTGGTTATGTCATGTCTTCTGCTTCTAGCAAAGAGATCAAATATTTTTTTCACATCCCTTTGTTAATCAATGAAAACAAAGAGCTAGCTAGTGTAGCTAATCAGCTACATTCGATGCTTGCATATCTTATGATAGTCTTTATAACCTTGCATATACTTGGTGCTTTAAAACACACATTTATAGATAAACAAAACATTTTTAAACGTATGATATAGGCTATATGTTGAGCAGGCCTTGGAAGAAAGGAACGAATTTTCTCGGTAGTGAATTTTCAATAATGGGTGGTGCTATGAGCTGGGTTTCAGAGAGAAATTTAGTTTCGGCAATTTCAAATGCCGGTGGTTTTGGTGTAATTGCATGTGGTGCGATGTTCCCAGACTTACTGAAAAAAGAAATCATAGAAACACAGAAATTAACTAACAAGCCATTTGGTATAAACCTAATTACTATGCACCCAAAGTTGAGTGAGTTGATAGATGTGTGTATTGAAACGAAAGTAAGCCATATAGTGCTTGCTGGCAGATTACCAACAAAGCCTAATATAGAAAAAATCAAGAGTGCAGGCATTAAAGTTATGTGCTTTGCACCAGCATTAAGCCTTGCGAAAAGGCTAGTAAAAATGGGAGTAGATGCGTTAATAATAGAGGGAATGGAAGCAGGCGGGCACATAGGGCCAGTTAGCACTTCTGTTCTTGCACAAGAGATATTGCCTCATTTTAAAAATGAACAAATACCAGTGTTTGTCGCAGGTGGAATAGGAAGAGGCGAAATGATAGTGAACTACCTAGAAATGGGAGCAAGTGGCTGTCAAATAGGTACATTATTTGTCTGCACGAATGAGTCAATCGCTCACAAAAATTTTAAAGAAGTATTCATCAAATCAGCTGCGCGTAATGCTGTATCTTCTGTGCAGATTAGTGCTGATTTCCCTGTAATTCCAGTAAGAGCTATAGCCAACAAAGCAAGTGATGATTTTATGAAGCATCAAAGAGACATTATCGATAAATATCAAAATGGAGAAATCTCAAAAGAAGAGGGGCAACTTGAAATAGAAAAGTTCTGGGCTGGAGCTTTAAGAAGAGCAGTAATTGATGGAGATGTTGAAACAGGATCTTTAATGGCCGGTCAAAGTGTTGGCATGGTTGATAGAGAAAAGCCTGTAAAAGAAGTGATAGATATGCTAGTTCAACAGGCAAGCAATTATGTTGAAATGTAAAACCAGTAATCAGCAAAGCAAATAGTTAGCAAATTGCTATAATTATCCGTAATAAGGCATAACCGCTTAGTTTTAATGTAAAATTAACGCTAAAGAGGTATCTATACATTTTGTTATGTATGGAGAGATGTTATGCTAAGTACTTCAAAAAAAACTCAGAGTAATGAAGTAGATATTAACCAAAAATTGTACGACACTATATACAAGAAGGTAACAAAAAAAACACATAGCAATCAAAGTCCAAAAAAAGATGGAGATGGAACTATCAAAAAATGCATAGAGTTGTTCAACAATGGAGCTGATCCCAATGTATTAATTCAATTAGAAAAATTACTGAGAGAGCAAGAAGAATATCAAAAATATTATAATTATTACACTGAGAAATTTCTTCCAGCATTGAAAAAAAAAGTGATAGAGTCAGGGGAATTAATGAAACCTTCAGTACTTAACAATGAAGAAAAATCATCACAAAGATCACCAACAATAAAAGGGAAAACATTAAAAATAATTTCAGAGATTACTAAAAAGAGCAACAATAAAGATCATTCTAGTAGCACTATTCAAAATCAGAAAAGTCTTAGAAGTAATCAAGCAAATAGACAAAATAATACTATGGAACTATTTAACAAACAAAGTCTTTCTGGTGAAGTTGAAATTCCCAAAAATTCAGGTATTAATCCTCTGGAAAAGGATTCTTTAGCTAAGGGTGTAAGTGGAAAAGGAACCCCTGGAAAATACAATACCTTGAGAAATTCAGGTTATTATGGTGCTTCAGCACATCCTACATCAAAACAATCGCAAGCAAGAAAGGAGATCGCACAATCACAATTGAATAGTCAATCTGATCTTTCGATTGATAGTAAAGATTTAAAAAATGAAAAGCCTAATATAACTGTGAATGCTGTAGAAGTGCCAAGCGGTGCAAATACTTCTCCTAAGAAACTCCATTAATTAACTCTTCTTGTTGAACTAATGTGTAGCCAAACTCCTGCGCTTTTTTGATCAAATTTTTCACAATTTTCTCTTTGTAGCGTGTTTCATAATAACTCATTCCTTTTTCCACATACTCTTGTCCATATTTCAACATTTGGTAAAAAATACATGCTAATTTTCTTGCTGTGGCAGTAATTGCTTTTATTGCTCCTAGCCGTCTTTTTAATCTCCTACAATATGCACCTAATGCACTTTTGCTATTTCCCACAGCATAAGCAGCCATTCGCAGGGCATTTGTAGCGCGATTAATGACTTTACGAGTTTTTGTCCCAAATACTTTTTCTCCTGTGATCTTGTTAGCAGGGCTAAGTCCTAACCATGAAGTAAAGTGCTTTTCTGATTGCCACTTATTATGGTTAATGCCAACTTCTGAAATAATAGTTTGTACAGTTAGTATATCAAATCCAGGAATTTTAGTAAAATCTATTCCGGTTATCCTATACAATTTCTCACGCAAGGTGAAGTTTGGTCTGCCTCTTCTAGACTTGTTTTTTTCCTTACCTAACTCTTTACTCTCATCGGACTTTGTTTCAAATGTTTTATAGTAATTTTCTATGCTTTTATCACATTCAGTTATTTGCTCTTGAAAAAAAGTATATGCTGTATATTCTTGTTTCAGTACAAATAAATGTTCTTCTCTATAATCGCCTGTTAATGCTTTTGCTATAGTAGCTTTATCGTTCTTCATATTCACACTTCTGAATTCAGCTAGCTTCTCGGGATTCTTTTCACCTTCTACTATTGCTTTAATAATTTGCATTCCTGTGACGCCAGTGATATCGCTTATTACTTTATGTAAATGAATATTCATTTGTACCAACACCTTTTGCATACGATTAATATGTGTAGCAGCATTTTCAATTAAGTTTTTACGTTGCCGCACATAACTACGCAATACACACATTTGATTATCTGGCCTAAATGATCCTTCGATTAACCCATAACTGTGTAGTTGTTGAAGCCATTGGCAGTCCTGGACATCTGACTTTCTTCCAGGTACATTTTTTACATGTCTTGCATTTGCAAGTTTTACTTCAAGTCCATATGATTCAAGTACTTGAAACAAAGGAATCCAGTACACTCCGGTTGACTCCATGGCTACTGTAGTAACTTCACACTTTTTTAGCCATTTTGCTATGTTATGAAGATCCTCTGTAAAACAGCTAAATTTTTGTATATGCTGTTCATCACTTCCTTCTGGCACACACACATAATGTATAGCTGAACCAACATCTATTCCTGCTGCGTTAGGGTTCATTATTTCTAATTTACTTTTTGTTTTTTTCATGGTAACTCCTTCATATAATTTATAGCAGGGAAACGCTTCAGCTTGGGACGGTTGATATAATACAATCTCCTAACCGAGGTAGTCTAAGGACTCCATCAATGATTTGACCGTTCCTCCAAAACCATGCTAAACGACGGGCACTTATGGCACCAGTGAAGATTCCGGTTATAACTGCATGAGGCGCTTCCTTCACAACTATACTTAAAACTACTAGAAACTTAAATTGATGAGTTTCTTCCTGGTTTGACAGATTCATTTTGTTCGATGCTAAACTCAGTAGTAGTAGTGATTTAGATAGTGGAATAAATTCATCTAGCTTGGCATCAAGTAGCAGAAGGAGCAGCTTAACTTCAGTAACAAGCATTTCATCTGAGGAAAGTGTACACTTAAAATTAAACCCTGCTGAGGAAGATAATAGTTTGCAACTAGAAGATGAAGGAAAAACAAAATTAGCACATCCGAACAAAACAAGGCCCAAAGGCCCAAGCGGAAGAATATCCCCTTCTAAACATTATAAGAAGACTGAAGAAGGGCCTCATTGTGTGATCTCAGTGACAGGCAGTAAGGTAAAAGATACAATGCAATCCAATAATTATGAAAATAATAGTAAAAACAAAAATCTTCACGTCGCACTTGTAACAAGTTCTGCTCTCTTAGCAATAGGGTGCATTGTTGCAGGAGCAATGACATCAGGATTAGTAGGAGCAGGACTGTTTGTGGTGGCTGCGGTGTTTGCTACAGCAGCTGCTGCTGAATTGTGTTCAAACTTTCTGTCAAGTAAATTGACATCCATTAGTGTGAGTCCTCTTGTTGATAATAAAGAGCTAACACGGTGATAAAAGTTAAATATGAGTTACTTATGGTGAGCAAGTGAATTCGGTTCTTGCCTATTGATGTAAAAATTGTTACATTTGAGGAGTATCTTAAAGGTATTTAGCTGATGCATATTCAATTGGGTAGAGTTTTTGCTATTGTAGCCCTGTTAAGTTTTATCTTCATGTCATGTTCTAGCAAAGCAAGTGATGAATTGAAAAATATACCAGGAACGTTGAAAGAACTTATTTCTTCATTTTCAGTTAAAGATACTGTAGAAAATATGAGTCCCTCAACAATTATAGGTTTATGTATAGCTACAGTGATACTTGCAGTAGTGTTCAGAGGCCTAATTTTTTTCATGATAATATTTGGCGTACTGATCATGATGTTTGGAAGCACAGAAAAGGCAACAGATTACCTGAAAGAAAAATTCAACTTTGCAAAGGACATACAGTTACAATCCAATAACAAAAAAGAAGATAAGGATTAAGTAAGATAGATGATTCTTTATTATCTTTTTATTGAATACGCATGATATTGTATGCAACCAAAAGTACCAGCCACTAGATCTAATTCTGAAAAAAAGAACAATTTAGCGTTACTAGAAAGTATTAATTTAGATTTTATCCCTTATGCTTGCCACTACGATGAAGAAACTATACTAACAAAACAGGGGGAATTATTAAAAATAATCAAATTAGAAGACTATTCTTCAGTTGATAACTATGGTGATCTTAGAACTGAAATTAGAAAAAGTATATCAAAAAATATCAAGAGTTTATATTTTACCGTTTGGATTCACACTGTCCGTAAGCGCAATAAACTGAGCTTACAGTGGAATAAAACTTCAGACTTTTCCGATCAGCTACACTCAACGTGGTTTAATAAACTAGTTGATAGTAAACTACAGTATATAAATGAGCTATACATTGTGGTGTTACTTAGTGATTTTGGCAAACATATTAATAATGCATTTTTTTTTGGCGGGATAAAGAATAGGCACAAGTTATTTTTACAAAAAAATCATCAAGAATTACAAAAAATAACTGACCTGATTCAAAAAGATTTAGAACCTTTTGGAGCTAAAAAACTGGGCCTTAGATCTAGTGAAGGCAAAATATATTCTCAAATGATGGAATTTCTCCATTACATTATTACATTAACGCACAAAGATTATCCAATATGTGAAAGGGATCTATCGCAGCATGTTAAAAATTTAAAAGTAGCTTTTGGTTTCAATAAATTTCAAACATCGTTTGAAGGTCAACAGAAGTTTGGTTCTATTTTTTGCATAAAGGAATATCGAGAAATCCCCTTAGAAAATATAGATAGGTGTTTGCAACTTGACTCTGAGCTTATCATCACAGAAATAATAATATTTACTAGTAATAATAAAGCAGTAAAAGAATTCAAAAAACAAATTAATATACTGCAAATCAGTGAGGACAATACCTTACTTCAAAACTCAGGAATAAATGAAATAATAGAGCTTGAAAAAATTTCTGCTATGGATTTTTGTCAACAGAAAATTATTGTTACAATCTTTGCAGATGATAAGAATAGGTTAGCTAAAAATATCAGCGATTTATCCTCTGTAATGTCGTTAATCGGGTTGATGATGTTTAGAACTGATCTGCACATGGAAAATCATTTTTGGGCACAGCTTCCTGGAAACTTTGCTTTTGTTACACAACCAAAAAATATATTAGAAAAATATGCTTGCAGCTTTGCTATGTTGCATGATTTTACATCAGGTACGTTAAAAGGAGGAAGATGGAAAGAAGCAGTAACAGTTTTTTTTTCAAAAAAAGGCAGTCCTTACTTTTTTAACTTTCATGGAAAGAAAAATAATGGTCATACCACAATACTTGGAGCTCCAAATTCAGGTAGAACCTCACTGATCAATTTCTTACTTTCGGAATCAAGAAAATTTAACCCTAGGATTGTTATATTGGATAATACTGGAAAATCAATAATATTTACTAAAGCAGTAAGCGGCCAATATTACATAATTGATCCAAAATATAAAGATAAAAGTCTAAAATTTAACCCACTGAACATTGAAGATAGTGCTTCTAATCGCAATATGCTTGTTGAATTGATCAAAAGGATGGTTGCAGATGCAAGTTTGGTAGACGTAGAAGAAAAGACAAAAAAAATTGTAGATTCTATATTTGCTATACCAAGAGAATCGCGCTCTATTTCTCAAATTTCTGAAGTGCTTTTACTTCTTGGGGGTAAAATAAGTAAATGGTGTGGTGATGGTGAATTTGCTTACTTATTCCAAGATGGTGATGAGTCAGACATTGACTGGGAAACAAAAACTATATCCCTCAATACTGCGAATCTCACTAAGCAAAAAGAATGTATGTCCGTGATACTTTACTATTTCTTATACTCTTTCGAAGCAAAATGTGATGGCTCACCTGCAATACTTGTTTTGGATGAAGCATGGGAGATAAGTAATATTTTTCCTACAGAGGGAGAGTTTGACAACTGGATGCAAAGAATGACAAAGTTAAATGTTGTAGTAATTCTAAGTACTGAAAACTTAAACCTAGCATTTGCTAGCAAGTTTACTCAATATTTAGATAAGCATGTCGATACCAGGATTCTGATGCCGAACATCAATGCAAACAGATTATACATGAAGGCATTTTCTCTGTCGAAAGAGGAACTGAATGTCATTTTGCAAACACCAACACAGGAAGGTTTATTTTTGATCAAGCAATACAAAGGTTTAGTAACTTTAAATCTAGATTTGAAAAATATGAAAGAAATACATGTACTTTCAGCTAATAAAGAGACTATAAAGTATATGTATGAGGCGATGAAGGAAAAAGGCGAAAAAGTGAGTAAGTGGTTACCGGTGTTCTATGAAAAATGTAAAGCTTAATTTTTTATTGATATTCTCCTTGATATTTTGTCTTTCTTACCAAGGATATGCTGATTGTCCAACATTTGTAAAAAGTAATACTGAAATTGAAGCTGCAGGAAGTAAAGCAGGAAAAGGTATTGCAAATTTTTTTAAAGGCAAGTGGAGCGATTTAGACTTTGACGAAAAATTATTGCAATTTATTAAAGTTACAGCAGTAAATAATCAGGGACCAGAAGGTTACTTCGATCCAAAGATTAAGGTCTGCGATTACGAAGGAAACGACAACTGTTATATATTATCCAGTGGAACATTCTGCCGCCAGATATATGGAACGCAGAGTACAGGTGCTGGAGTTTCTGCAGCAGCTTTTATCGATTGGGAAGGGGATAAAATTCTGAATGATGGAAAGATTCATGGACAGATGACACAGGGTCTTGAGTGGGAATGGGCAGATGGTGTTACTGATGAAGAAAAAGTAAAATTTGCTAATTCTCCTAAGATATGTGCTTGTAGTCAAAAAGGGGCTTGTATGTCAGGAATTTCTTCATGGGGTTCTAGAGTATTTTCGGGAGAAAATATTTTTCGTCCTGGAGAGATGGAAAAAGTTTGTGATACATGCTATCAAACAAAAGTAAAGTGTGCCCCTGTGCAACTTGCACCTGGCCCACCTCCATTTTGTGAACAACTTGCGATGTCACCACCACAAGTTAGAATTGTCCCTATAACAAATGAAGAAAATGATTATTTCCATCCAAGAGTTGGAGTCATTATTGGTGAGCTGAAGGAAAGAAGGGAGATATATGTTCCATCTGCTGTTTCAAATCACGAGAATATTCCAAATTGGACATATCCTATTCCAGATAAAGATACTATCCATTATTTCAAAACCTATAGAAAGAAAGATCAGCTCTGCGCTGAATATTATGGTACTGAAAAAGAAGAATCAAAAAGAAAATTACAATTTCCTGCCCGTTGTTTTCCATCACCAACTGCTCCAAAGCCTGAGGAAATCAAGGTAGTAAATGAAAATACGCTAGAGGTAAAAATGAAGATGGATAAGAGAGTTTGTACTGAGAGGGCACGTGGAACTCACAATAATGGAGTCTGTACTTTTAATGTTAATGCGAATTCTTCTACATACATTGGCCATCTACCTTTAACAGTAGTAAAGCCGGCAATAGTAGAAAAAACAACTGGTACCGGTAACATAAAAAGCGATATCGATAACATAATAGAAGGTATATTAAAAAATAATTCGCAATTTGAAGTTCTAGAAAAATATGGGTGTGTTCCCGATATCGAAGCAGAATGTAAAGAGTTTCAGGGAAATAAGTGCAAACTGGATAATTTAGGATATCCTAAAATAGAAGTAAAATATAAAGAAAATCCTAAAAGTAAAATGCTCTGCCTTTCTGGGTGGCAACCAGAACCGGAAGAGTTTGTTCTTGAAAAAGAAAGTAAGCTAATATCGCTAAAATCAATGGGGGCAAGATACAATAAATACAATACTGTTTATTCAAAGGAGTCTAATCAGCTTTATTATTTTCCCTGTAACGAAACAATTGAGGTTTTAGCAAAGCCACAAGATGCACTGAATGAAATAATATTTAATAAAAAAGGATATATTTCCATTCCTGCTGAAAATAAGTCTAGAGATAACTGCATGGCAAAAGAGGATAAAGAGGTAGATACAAAACAAAATTGTGACAAATGCAAAATAGTATATGAGTTAACAGATGGAAAGCATGAAGACATAGGGTGTACACAAGGTAATAATGGTTGTCTCTGCCTTGATAAAGAAGGATGTATACAAGGTGAAAATGATTGCCTCTGCTTTAGTCATAATGAAGAAAAATGTATACTACAAGATAATAACGATGTTTTTTGCCCCTATAAAGGATGTACACAAGGTGATGATGGTTGTCTCTGCTTTAATAAAAAAGAATTCACACAAGGTGAAAATGGTGGACTTTACTTTAATAAAAAAGGATGTAGCCACTCAACAGAGTATGTAGATAAGGATGGTAAGCCGTTCTACTTAAGATATAAGGTAGTGGATTGTAAAGATGAAAATGATAAAATATTAAAAAATGAGAAAGGTGAAATACAAAAGTGTACACAATTAGAAGATCAACCAATTAAAGCAAACAAAGCAGAAGTTTTTTATGCTGATAAATTGTGTAGGTTCGATTTAGAGGGTTTAAAAAAGAGATTGCGTGAAATAATAATAGCACAATTGAAACATAAGAAGCAGATTATTGAAGACAGAGATCAAAAACTTTATGAGCTTGGAGATGGCTATACAGATGACTTATCGGTGTATGATTATGTTGAAATAGAAGCATGGGGAGGTGGTGAAGCTGGTCATATAGATGGTAAAGCTCATTCTACTGTAAGTAGACCAGGAATGCCGGGAGATTACATTAAGGCTCAATTAAAAATCGACCCTAATCGCCCTATAATGATAGTTGAAGTTAAAAATGGAGGAGGCAATAGAGAACTATATGCATCAGATAAAAATGGTGGATCACCCACAATAAAAATATGCGATTTGCAAAAGCAAAATTGCCAGAAACTAATTACAGTTGCAGGTGGAGGAACAACAGATCGCACAAAAATTCACAAGCAAGATTTAAAATTAAAAGAAGCAATCACAAAAGGAAGGAAGTTTATTGAAGATAATAAAATAGCATATATAAAGAATGGTGAGATTGAGTATAAAGGTGTAACAAAATGTAGTAAAAACTACGTGAATAAAACATATGGTGCTGGCGGTTGTATCAACGAAAGCAGCAAAAGTTATAGCAAGGGCGCTCCTGGTTATGTGAAGATTAAACCTATGCTTGATGAAATTAATGAAGAAAAAGTAAACAAAATAGATGATGCTATTGACAAAATGATACAAAATCCAGATGATATCACAGGTATTGATGATTCTTTAATAAATAAACTTGATGAAGAGATTATTGAAACAATTAAGAAAGAAATTAGAAAAGAATTGTTAGGATCATAGTAAAAGGACCCTGATTGTTGCAAATGGGGAGTGTTAAATAAACTGTGTCAAACCAAGAAATAAAAATATAATTGATATAAAAAAATGGAGGTTTGACATGAGTCAAGTAAACAGAACTACCGGTTTGGTAGACTATAAAGAACTGGAAGCAAATATTCTATCATCGATAAGAGAAGGAAGGCCGCTGACGGGAAGAGATGGAGCATTAACACCGTTTATAAAAAGGTTGCTAGAGGCAAGTCTGGAAGGTGAAATAGAAAGCCACATGTCAGCTAAAAGTGAAGAAAATAACCGAAGAAATGGGAGAAACGCAAAAACTTTACGCACGAGTGGAGGCTCATTTGAGTTGTTAACACCTAGAGACAGGGAAGGAAGCTTTGAACCCCAAATAGTTAGAAAAAGACAAACAAGCCTACATCCAGAACTTGAAGCAAAGGTCTTAAGCACATTTGCCAGTGGCATGGGATACAGAGATATAGCGTCACATATTGAGGAAATTTACGATCACAAAATATCGGCGGCAGAGATATCAAGTATTACTGACAAACTGCTACCAGTAATCAACGAATGGCGTAGTCGTCCGCTGCAGTCTGTATATCCGATAGTTTTCATGGACGGAATATTTTTTAAAGTCAAGGAGGACGGGCATTGTGTAAGTAAATGTATGTATAATATATTAGGTATAGATCAAAATGGCAGAAAAGAAGTATTAGGTTTTTATTTAGCTGAAAGTGAAGGAGCTAACTTCTGGTTGGGAGTACTAAATGATCTCAAAGAGAGAGGAGTGGAAGATATTCTAATTGCATGTGTAGATGGGCTAAAAAGCTTTCCTGCAGCAATAAACGGTGTGTTCCCTAATGCAGAAGTGCAGATGTGTATAGTGCATCAGATACGTAACTCACTGAAGTATGTAGCTAGTAAAGATGCAAAGAGTTTTTTGAGTGATTTAAAGAAGGTATATCAAGCTTCAAGTAAGGAAATTGCCGAGAATTATCTGTTGGAATTAGATGAAAAATGGGGCACAAAGTACCCTATGGTTATAAAATCTTGGCAGAATAATTGGGAAAACCTATCTGGTTATTTTAAGTATTCCGATCCAGTTAGGAGGATAATCTATACTACTAATCCCATAGAGGGGCTACATAGGCAAATTAGGAAATTCACCAAAACCAAGGGCTCATTTACCAACACAAACGCCTTGTACAAACAGGTATATTGTGCTATAAAAAAAGTAGAGCAAAAATGGGTAATGGCTTTGCCTAATTGGGCATTAACTATATCTCAGCTCGATATTTTCTTTCCCAACAGATTGAAAATTCAGTTGAGCTAAAAATGTGGTTTGACACAGTTTATTTAACACTCCCTGCAAATGGGGTAAAGTTGAATTTACATCACTGAGAGTATCTGTTCAGATGCATGTAAAACCAGTGCTTCTTTTCTTGTATCTCAGTTCCCATAATGTCATCCCAGTGCGTAACGCACAGCTGTACAGAACATTGAAGATCAGTGCGTGACACCCATTTCTTTCTAGTGCTTCCTTCCTTGTCATCACAGCTTCCATAATGTCATTCCAGTGCTTGACACTGGAATCCATGTAAATTTAACTGGACGCCAATGTCACAAACTAGCCTTCTCATCTATCTTATTTTGCTACTCTGCTGAACAGATACGTCAATTTTATCTACTGATGAGCTAGGTTTGTTGTTCTTCACATGTTGTGACAAAAGCTCCTTAACTCCTTTTTTCACAAGAAGTACTGAATTTGTATCCTTTTCAAGCATAAAAACTGTAGAGTTTTCAATTATCTCAGCTATTTGTAAAGGAGTATCTCCTGAAAGGTTTTTAATATTAGGATCAGCATCTTTTTCTAGCAGTAATCTTGCCATTTTTTCATTACCTTTCATAGCTGCTATATGTAGAGTTGTATTGCCAATCTTATCGCCAATATTGACATTTATTCCTTCTATACTAAGTAATAACTCAACTATTTTCTTATGGCCATTATCAATAGCTATACACAAAGGATTCATACTGGTATCACAGCCATTGACCTTAGCACCATTATCAAGAAGCAACTTGACTACTGCTTCATGCCCACTCTGAGCAGCTAGATACAAGGGTGTGACATTATTTTTTTTATCTACTATGTTAACATCAGCATTTTTTGTGCTAATTAATAGTTCAACTATTTCAGTATGTCCGTTCTGAGAGGCTAAGTACAGAGCTGTTATACCAAATTCATTGTCTTTAGCATCAATCTCAATTTCTTGGTATTAAGTAACACCTTTACAACTTCTACAAGTCCATTTTGAGCAGCAATATGTAAAGGTGTCTTACCATCAGTACAGTCTTTTATATTGGGATCAGCTCCCGCTTTAATTAACTCCTCTACTATAGCTTTGCTTTTAGCTACAACAGCAAAGTGTAAAACTGTACTGCCTTTAGTAGTTCTTGCATGAATATTAGCTTCTTTACTGATTAGTAACTTTACTACGTCTAAATGTCCTGAATAAACAGCAAAATGCAAGGCTGTAAATCCTTTTTTATCCTTGATATTGATATCAGTTTTTACATTAAGTAATAACCTAACTTCATTTATGTTACCATTATAAGCGGCTTGATGTAATAGAATATTTTCAACCGGGAGCGATTGATTGCTGAACATATTTACCTCTATATAATAGTATGCCTAGTGGTACTACATCAAAACAAGGAACATTCAAGAAAAATTTTTGCATCTGGCAATCTATTTTCTCTATTCTAATATATACAAACTCTTTAAACCCACCTTGTAATCAGGATAAACTAGAGAGACACCAAGGTCTTTTTTAATTTTAGTATTGCTTACTTTTTTTGACCCTAAATAAAAACCCCGTGCGTAATTTGGTACGGAAGAAATCTCAACTGGCTCTGGAGGGCTAATATTGAGAAGCTCGGCTGCATACGTGACCACTTCAGATTGCGTAGCAGGTAAATCATCTGCACAATTGTATATCTCATAAGGCTTTATATTTTGCATGGAAGAAAATAAAATATTCGATATATCTTCAACATGAACACGAGAAAAAATTTTTTTCACATTTCTTGCTTTGCCAAGCTGCAGGTCAATTAGCGCATTTCTACCAGGACCATATATCCCAGCCAAACGAAAAATATGTACAGGCAATTTGCTACTTAGCCACTTCTTTTCAGACTCAAGGCGCTTTTCTCCTCTAATTTCTATAGGCTTTGTTTCAGATTCCTCATTCACCCAATTACCACAGTGGTCACTATAAACATTAGTTGCAGACAGATAACCAAGCCATTTAATATTCTCCAGACAATGACCGTATCTCTCCATAACATCATCGCCGTCTGGAGGAATAGAAACTAAAACATGCGTTACGCTTTTAAGCAGATCTTGATCAACCTTTTCATAATCAAAAAGTTGTATATCTTTATTTCTTGATGTACCGCTAACTTTCCAACCTAAATTTAGTAATTTTTGCGATAAAAACTTAGCTACATATCCATAACCAAAGCAAAACAAGTGCATGAAAATTAACTTTCAAAATTCTTTTTGATAAATTCAACTCCTAACTTTATTCCCTCTTCATTAATAATATGCCCTAATCCATGAATTGGGTACCCTTCAGCATTCACTCCATTTTCTTTCAGAGCTTTAACTGCCAAGCCAAGAGACGAAAAAGGTACCACATCATCTGCATCACCATGAATAATACATATGTTAGGTTTTGATTTGATCTCCGGTGCAGTTTTTGAAGGTGAAAGAAACCTACCAGAATATGCAACAACCGATGCACAAGACTGAAGCCGGGTAAGAGCTACATGCATTGCAAGCATTGCCCCTTGAGAAAATCCAACCAAAGAAAGCTGCGTATCTTTTAAATTAAGCTCCTTTAATTTTGTATCAATAAAATGATTTACAATTGATGCAGCATTTTTCACCCCATTATATAGTGCTTCCTCACTACGATCTTCTAAACTAAACCACTGATAACCATCACCTATTTCTCTCTTAAACGGAGCATTGGGAACTACTAAATATGAATCAGGCAAAAACTTGCTCATAACTTTAGCAAGGTGAGCGAAATTATCGCCACTTGAGCCCCAACCATGAAAAAAAATAATTAGATTTTCCTTATTTCCATTTGGACAAATTTCTTGGCTTTTAAGTTCAATCATCTCTTCATCCCTTTATTTTATGGTAATACCAAATTTGAGCCTCACTATTGTTACAGCCTCCAGATGTTTACCTATGAATAAATACTACTTGCAACAACTAAAATAAAACTATTTAGTTTTATTCCCTTCCTCTTCTATCTTTTCTATCAATTTTTTAACTAAGCCTCTTAGCTTTTTACTGGATTCATCAAGCTCTTGAATCTGTGAGCTATCTTTTTTCATGAGCTCTCTATAATTAGCCTTTATGTAGTCAATCATTTCCTTCATTTGAGCAATCATCTTGTTGATATCCATACCACCCATATCAGGTATCATGCTAGGCATATTTCCTTCTAGCATACCACCAGCCATAAGTTGCTGAGACATTTGCATGAATGGCTTTAAGGTCTGTTGAAGCAAATTAGGGTCGCTTGCCAATTTTTCTATTTGCTCTTTGCAAGTATCCATGTACTGCTTCATAAATTCATCATCTTGCACTTTATCTGTCATAATTACACCTATTTGAAACTAATATTATATATTGTTTTTAATTAAAAACAATACAAAAACAGCCATATTAATACTTGATTAAATGACAAATTAACTATTTTAAAGGGCCACACTCTCTCTTTAACGATTCCTTATCTTTTATGCCATTTTTTATATTTTTATAAACAAATTGGTGATAGCTATTTATCCATTTAACTTCATCTTCAGTAAGCATTTGTATATCTATTAGCTTTTTATCATAAGGAACAGAGGTCAATTGTTTAAAGCTTAAGAAGCCGTTTTCTCGCTTTTCAACATACATAAGATTTTCAATCCTTATTCCATACTTTCCTGGAATATAATAGCCAGGCTCGTTGGAAAGTATCATGCCTGGCATGAGTTCCACTTTATTTCCTCTTGATATTGCTTGCGGTCCTTCGTGTACCGAAAGGTAACTTCCTACTCCATGTCCTGTACCGTGCATGTAATCCATTCCAAATTTCCATAAATGTATACGCGCTAATATGTCCAATTCTCCACCAGTAGTGCCAGAAGGAAAGACCGCACTTGCTATCGCAATGTGAGCTTTTAATACTATTGTGTAGTGAGCTCGTTGCTCATTGGTTGGACTACCAACTGCTATAGTTCTTGTAATATCGGTTGTGCCATCAAGGTACTGACCACCAGAGTCAATTAAATACAGCCCATCTTCTTGAATGACTTTATTTGTCTTATTGCTTGCACGATAATGAATAATTGCTCCATTTTCATTAAATGCGGAAATCGTTGGAAAACTCGATTGCTTAAATAAATCCTGCTTTCTTCTACATTCTAAAATCTTCGCTTCAGCTTCAAGCTCAGTAATTTCACTGTCAATATTGTTTTCAAGCCAATATAGAAAATTTGTAACTGCTACTCCATCTTTGATGTGCGCACTTATAGCTCCAGTTATTTCAGTTTGATTTTTTACTGCTTTGTGAATCAAACAAGGATCCTCCTTCTCAATTATCTGCTTATTTTCTATTAGACCTCTTTCATTACTTATTGTCATCCCAGTACTTGACACTGGGATCCATGCTTTTTTATTTCTGGTCAAGCACTGGAATGACACCGAAGCTGATTTTTCATTTAAATAATGGTTATACAAGGGATCTATTGCATTCATAATGCTCATTGGAGTCGTGCTTGGATCTATCACCACCAAATTTAACTTATGTAGTGAATTTTCTAGCTCACTAATATCAAAAACATTTATATGGTTATCAAAATTTGCTTCTATAGTTGAATGTTCTTTATCTTGAATAAATAAATCAACATTGGCATTTTTATACAATATAGCACGACCCAATATACAAGGAGTATATTCAGCACTTTCATTTCTTAAATTTAATAACCACGAAATTGAATTTTGATCAGTCAGAAGCACTGCTTCAGCCTCTATGTTTTTAGCTACTCTTTCACATTTATCCTTACTACTCTCACCAGACACATGTGAGACTATTGTTTGTGCTTTATGACTACTATCTTTTTTAATTAAGTATGGTACTAGTTTACAAATGCCTTCATATTTTCTTATGTCCTTCATAGTAAAATATTGCGGATAGTAACCCAGTGAGGTAGTCAATGTTAAGTTTGCTTTTACCCATTTGTGTGGATCCTCTTCTTGTATATTATATACTCGAAAACTGCCCTGATCGAGCTGACTGCGAGCTTGTGTGATATAGCGTCCATCTGTAAAAAATGGGCACTTATTACTCCTTGTAACGATAAGTAGCCCATTTGTTCCCGTGAAGCCACATAACTCTGCTAACTCTTTTGAATATTCATTTAAATACTCGTCTTTAGTATGCAACATAAATGCATCAACATTTATTTCGTGCATAAAAGAGCGAAATTCTTCGATTTTTGACATGGAATATCTTACGCAGAATTAGCAGCTATTTTCGTTTTCTTATTCCTAAGGTACACTAATATGCTAACTATTGCTGCTGGAGTAATGCCCTGTATTTGCTTTGCAATGCCAATTGTTGCTGGTTTTATTGATTGCAACTTCTCTATCACTTCAGTTGACAAGCCTTTAATCTGTGAGTAGTTGAAATTAGTTGGAATTTGAGTATTAACTTCCTCTTGTAGAAACTTCATATCTGCTTCTTGTCTTACTAAATAAGGCTTGTATTTTGCTTTAATTGCAACTGCTTCATATATTTCATTCTTGGCTATGCTATCAGTTATAGTGTTATTCCAGCACATGACGCTGGAATCTACATTTTTTTCAGTGTCAACTGCATCCATTCTATCATCATTCAAGTACTGGATTCCAGTGTCAGCTACTTGGATGACAGGAAGAGGTGCTTTGGTGTTATGCAAGTAGCTGACACTGGAATCCATGTTTAACTCTGGCCATATTTCTCGTAATTTATTCCAGTCAATATTTGGATAACCGAGCAAATCTAATGCTGTTTTTCTTATTCCATCATAAGATATTTTAATGCCATAGGACCTGAGCTGCTCAGGAGTGATTGTTAGGCTCTCTAATTTCTCCTCAAGTTGCTTAATGGATTTAAGTTTACCCTGCAAAACAGAGTATCTCTCATGCGACACAAGAGAGATGTCATAACCTTTTTGTGTCAATCTTCTATCTGCATTATCTGACCTGATTGCTAGCCTATATTCCGCACGCGAGGTGAATAATCTGTAAGGCTCCGCTATCCCCTTAGTGACCAGATCATCTATCATTACGCCGATATATGAATCTGTACGATGAAGAACAAAAGATGCAGAAAGTGCTGCGTTAATTCCAGCAATAATTCCTTGTCCTGCTGCTTCTTCATATCCAGTGGTACCATTGATTTGACCGGCAAAATATAAACCTTTCACTTTCTTAGTTTCGAGAGTATGAAATAACTCTCGTGGATCGATATAATCATACTCAACCGTATATCCAGGTCTTAATATTTCTGCATTTTCGAGTCCTTTGATACTCCTTATCATTTCACACTGCACTTGGATGGGCAATGAATTTGAAATTCCATTTGGATATATAGTGTTATCATCAATCCCTTCTGGTTCTAGAAATATTTGGTGATTATTTTTTTCTGCAAATTTTTTAACTTTAGTTTCAATTGATGGGCAGTATCTTGGTGCAATAACGTTATCTAAATATGAAGAAGCTGATCTGTGAAGATTCTCTCGAATTACTCTGTGTGTATGTTCATTAGTATGAGTAATAAAACATGAAACCTGAGGCTGGTTAATTTTCTCTGTAAGATAAGAAAATGGTGTAGGTGGATTGTCACCCACTTGTTCTTGTAATACCGACCAGTTTATAGTGCCACGATCAAGCCTCGGTGGAGTTCCGGTACGTAATCTGCCCAGTTTAAAATCATACTTCTTTAGCGTGTTCGCAAGCTCTATTGCAGGTTTATCTCCCATTCTTCCAGAAGGAGTTGTTTGCTCTCCTATATGAATCACACCACGTAAAAAAGTCCCTGTAGTCAAAACAACTCTGCTTGTCAGTATACGTTCACCTGAGTCTGTTATTACAGCTTTTATATAAGATTCTCCATTGCTATCACTTTCGATAAGAAAATCGTCAACTGACTCTTCTTTTACTGTCAAGTTGTTATAATTTAGAATAATTTCCTGTATTGCTTTTTTGTATAATTTTCGGTCTGCCTGTGCACGTGGGCCCCATACCGCTGCGCCTCTGCTGCCATTTAAAACGACCGAGTGTATGCTTGCTCGGTCGATAGCTCTCCCCATTATTCCATCAAGGGCGTCTACTTCTCTAACTACAACACCCTTTGCAACTCCTCCAATTGCTGGATTACAAGACATCTCTCCTATAGTTGAAATTTTGTGAGTTATAAGTAGTGTGTTTGCACCAAGGCGAGCTGCAGCTGTAGCTGCTTCACACCCGGCATGACCGCCACCTACTACCACTACGTCGTACTTATGCATCTTCTTGAGTAATTCCTACTCTATAATATTCCAACTATCAGTGATTGATGTCAAATTTTACAGATTACAACATTGCACACTAACTTAGCTCAAACTGCCGTCTCTCTCGCAGAAAAAACTTTTTCAACTTTGGGAAAGATGATACTTTTATTAACTTCTTCTTCCGGAAAGGTAATACATTCATCTACTTCTTCTTCCTGAGATATTTTGACATATGTAGAATCTGTAATCGAAATTGCACTTACTGCAGATGTAATTGCTGTTTTATCTGCACAATGTATTATAGCTACAGTTGCAAAAAGCCCTAAAATCGGTGCTATCAGCCCTATCATTCCATTTATTAATGTAAATCCTATTCTTGGATTAGGAAAAATAGCAGCTATGCTTCCAGCAAGTGTAACTCCAATTGCAGCGCTTGTAGATATCATCAAACTCAAAAAATTTGCTGCTTTTTCATGCTTTTCCCCAACAGGATCTCTTTTGCAAAACTTATATAGCAAACATCCTACGTGAAAAACCGCAATCAATGCTGGAGCTATACAACCAGTAATTCCACCTATGGCTAAAGGTGATGAAGTGTCAAAACTTAACCACCAAGCTAATACTCCTAGTGCTGACACTATACTATAAGCTAACAAACAAATATACATACAATCCCTCTCACTAATTAATAGGCATCATTTTTACTCTAAATCGCAAACTTCCCCTCCGCATCTAAATACTAGAGCAACAAGGAATGCTAACGGCTGTGCAAAAATATCTAATGTTTATATTTATGTAAAGTGGAAATTTTTAGTGGGGCGAGCGACCAGGATTGAACTGGCGACATTCAGTACCACAAACTGACACTCTACCAACTGAGCTACGCCCGCCAAGATATAAAATATTTAACATACGAGCACAAATAGTCAATTGATTTATCTCCTTTTGCAGAGGGTTTTAAATATTTTCATTCATGCTTTTATCATTATACTCAATCGTATTGACACCGTGATATGTTTAAAAGTATTTTCACATTTAGTTTTTTTACGACTATTTCAAGAATCTCAGGGCTAATAAGAGATGTATTGATTGCTGCGGTTATTGGTGCAACCTCTCTTGCAGATATATTCTTTTCCTCGTTTCGCTTTGCTAATCTATTTAGAGCGTTTTTTGCAGAGGGAGCATTTACTACCTCATTCATACCATTATACTCTGCAGAGTCATATGATAATAAAAAGGCATTTAATTTCGCAAGTAGTGTAATATCCATTACGTTTATTATTCTAGTAATTTTTTGCCTTATCACACAAACCTTCTTCCCTTACATGATCAAAATCTTCACTCCTGGATTTGACCAAAATAAATTTACTCTTACTGTAACTTTGTCGAAAATTATGATGCCCTACATAATCTTCGTGTCAATCGCATCACTTATTGGTGGAATGTTGCAAGTAAAACAGCATTTTGCTTCAACAGCTATTTCACCAATCATTTTGAACCTCTGTTTAATCATCAGTTTGTTTTTACCTTACATTGAAACACCGGCTCATAACCTTTCTATAGCCGTCCTGATTGGAGGGATTTTGCAGCTACTTTTAATAATATTTAGTGCATACAAATTAAAGGCTTTCTTTTCTTTTAGTTTAGAATTAAGTAACGAAGTGAAGTTGTTTTTCAAGCGTGTGATACCTGCAATTATCAACAATTGTGTAATACAAATAAGTGTATGGATTGACACAATCATGGCGAGTTTTATACCAAATGCAGTTTCTTATATATATTATGCCGATAGACTAAATCAACTACCGCAAGGAGTAATTGGCACTGCAATTGGTACAGTACTTCTTCCTCTGATTTCAAAACGAATAAATGATACTGAGAATATAGTCAAAATACAGAACAAGGCCCTTAATATAGGGTTAATATTAATTATGCCAATAACTGCTGCTTTTATCATTATTCCTGACATAATTTTACTTACGCTTTTTTCTTACGGCCGATTTGATTATTATGCAGTGCAGCAAACTGTTCCTACATTAGTAGCATTTTCTCTTTCTTTACCCGCATCTATTATAAATAAAGTATTGCTACCCACATTCTTTGCTAGGGGAAAGCTAAAAATACCAACTATGTTCTCATTAACGTGCCTTGGAATTAATGTAATACTAAATCTCATATTAATGAACAAATACCAACATATAGGAATTGCTATTGCTACTTCCATTTCCACTTGGATAAATTCTATTTTATTGATTAATTATTTAACAATAAATAAGATGTATAAGATTAGCCAAGCATTATTAATAAATATTGTAAAAATTCTCACTGCAACATTGGTTATGTCAATAGTTCTTTATCTCTCTAATTACTTATCAGCAGGGTTGTTTTTCGATAGAGGGCTAGCTCGTATTGTTTATTTAGTAACTTTAATAGCTTTGAGTGTTATTATTTATTCTATCACTCTTTACCTAATTTTTAGAGGAAATTTGAATAATTTGAAATATGTATAAATTACACCCTTTGTATTGCTATATGTCATTTCAGCTACTATTCCAATATCCACTCCTTTCATCCCATAACCTATTCCTGTCATTCCAGCACCTATTCCTGTCATCCCAGTGCTTGACACTGGGATCCAGAAATTTTGTTGATTATATAATCTGGAAAACCTTATTTAAGTCACACTGGATCACAGTGTCACACACACAACTGTATAAGTGTTGTGGTTTGAGAGCAATTTCCACTGGGAACCCAGTGCTCATCAGACCAGCTTCTCATGTAAAAATGCTGTGTTTTAACATAAGAATAGCTACTTTTTTGCTAATTAACTTAATGTCTAATCAAATTTCCTGGATCCCAGACTGGGATGACAAGACGAGAAGGGATGCTGGAATGAGAGGTATATTATGAAACTTTCTTTATATGCCATATTATCAATCTCGTTGCTATTAATTCTCATGCACGTTGCTGCAACTTTTAAGGATTGGAGTGGCTACAGAGAATATATCGTAAAAGAGTTAGAGAAGACGTATGATGCTAAAGTACATGTTGGAGGAAAAATTGAAGTTTCGCTCATTACTCCAAAACTTACTATTCACAATGTATATGTACAATATAACAAAAACAAGGAGCAAAAATTATCAGATTTAATTAGTGCAAAAAAAATTGAAATAAGGCCATCGCTATTATCGTTGTTTTCATTTTCATTGCAACCAAAGTCAATCTCATTTTTGGGCATGAAAAGCAACAAAGAAAATTTACTTAATATTATAAATACGAAAGCCAATGATAATATAGTTGATATATTAATAAAGGACAGCCAAATAAGTTTTAACGCCGATACCATTAACATCAAGGAAGTTGCTATAAAAAAAAATAAGCAGTTTTTTGGTGAAGTACAGATTGGTGACAACAATTACGATTTTTCTGGAAAGGTTAATGTAACAAAAAATAATGTACACATTAGTGTTGATTCAAATTTTGCAAATTTGCTATTTAAAGGTAATAGAAATCAACAGGGTAATTTAACACTGACAATCAATAACAGTTCCGGTTCTGTGAGCAATTTAGCAAAAATCATTAATCTTAGCTTCCTTTCTTATGTGATTCCCAGCGAAAATATTGAGATATCATCCAATATCAATCTCAATGAAAGCGAGTTTACGGCAACTGATTTAAAAATTGAGTCCAAAAGCATGCAAGGCACTGGTATAATACAAAATGATAGAAAAAGTGATCATACTAATATCAATATTAGTTTTAGTAAAGTCGACCTAAAAAACGGCTCACACAAAACAACAGATATGAAGGGTCTTTTAGAATCTTTTAGAGAGGTTGTGCCAAAGAACCTGAGCTTGGATTTTAATATGGAAGCTTCAAATATTCAATATCAAAACAGGATATTGGACAAATTTCATGCTACGCTAAAATTTGCTAATGGCGAAATAAACGTTGATACTCTTCTTCAATTTCCTGGAACCAATAATATATCTCGCTTATCAGGAAGAGTTTCAAACAATGGCAACTTGTCTGAATTTAATGGTGATATATTGATAAAGGGTGAGTCGTTCATCTCACATATTTTACCTTCTATCAAGATGCAAGAAAGAGAGAAAAGTCAATTTACAGCAAGTTCTAAACTATATTTAGCACCTAGAATATTATCTCTTTCAGATATCAGATTGCTAAATAACAAAGAATCTTGGCAAGGATCAATTAAGGTAAATCACACAAAAAAACACAATATGATCGATAGTAAATTTAGCATACATAACATTAATATAGATAAATATGATTATTCATTATTCAGCAAAGTGCAATGGCTGAAAAATCTTAAATATGATGTAAATATAAGAACTAGTGTTAAAGATTCTATATTCAATGGTACAAAAATTGAAGATTTGGATTTTTCATTAAAAATACAAGAGAACAAGCTAGTTGCAGATAAAATAAAGTTATTCGGAGAAGATTTCGACATTACCGGTAGTGTAAAAATATTAGTGGATCAAAAATACACTAAGCCTTTATTAGACGTAAACTTTACAGGTAATAAATTTAATGGAAATATCTTTGAATTACCAAAACTATTAGAGGTAAAAAGAAACTCAAGAAATGAAATAAATCAAATTCAATGGTCAACAAAGCAGCTTAATTTTTTAGATGAGAAAGAAGATTTTGATGCAAACGTGCAAATCAAAACTACAGAATTTAAAATTGGGCAAAACGTCTTAAAAGATTTTAACTTGGATACAGTGATAAGAAACAACACTATCACTATCAAACAGATAAGTTACATACTAGAACATGGACAAATGTTTTTTCAGGGTTATCTAAAAGCAGGCTCAATTCACACAAAATTTTCTATTGCAAATTTGGACACCAAGGAAGTTATAGGAGTTAATAACATAAATGGCAAGATAAGCTTAAGTGGTGAAATCAAAACTCAAGGGACAAGCTTTGATGATTGGGCTAGTAACTTATCAGGAAATGTAAACTTTCAAGCACAGAAAATAGAGTTTACAAATGTGGATTTTAATTCATTCATCACTAAGTTGTTAAGCAGTAAGAATAAACCTGAAATTTCCAAGCTTGCTTACGTTGATATATATAATGGCAGTACGCTTTTTGAAAATATTAATGGAAAAGTAAGTATTAACAGTGGTGTATGTTCAACTAGTTCACAGTTTAGTACCGATCAAGCATCAGGTTCTATCTCTTCTAATTTAATCTTATCTAATTTCTCCTTAACTTCTATATTCAGACTCTTTTTCATACTACCAAATCATAATAGTCCTCTTTATATCGAGGCACACTTAGATGGCCCTATTTGGTGCCCTAAGATGAGTTTTGATGTAGACCAAATTTACAACACCTTAGTTAGCAAGAAAAATAGTTAACTCATTTAGATGTAGGATTTAAGGGACCATCTGTCTTTAAGTTAGACCTTAGTAAAAGATGTTCTACTCTCACCAATGATAAAACTGATTGATTGTTTGTATCCTCTCAATGCTTGCGTCGCTGCAGCTTGTGCTTGGACTCTTTGTCTCTCCAAGCAATAAACGTGTTATCTCCTTATAGTCTTTGAGAACAGATAAATGTAAAACAGTAACACAAGAATTACTTGGTATATTAATATCTGCTCCTTTTTCAAGCAATAATTTTACCATACTTGTGTGGCCTGAACGAACAGCATGGTATAAAGGAGTATAACCGAAACGATTTCTTACATCAATAACTGCTCCTTTTTTAAGCAATAATTTCACTTGCTCTAAGCAATTTTTTTTAGCAGCATAATGTAAAGGAGTTTCACCATTACGATCTGCTGCATTAATATTTGCTTTGCGTCTCGATGACAATTCTATATGAGGAAGAGTAAATCGAGAATTACTTACTGAATTTTCTTGTTCTGGATACATAACATACCTCTAATTTCTTACAGCTTAGTATAAATATCTACACTATATAAATATCAATTCAACGCATCACCACCGGGTAACGGTAAAAGTTTCTCCTTTTATAATGAGCATAGGCCTGTGTACATTACTCTAATTATGAGCTTGAGCAGCTGCTTGAAGTTGTTCAGCACTTGGATTATCCAAATTCTGACTTGGAAATGCCTCTATAATGTTCTTTAACTCTTTACCTGTTAAGTGATAAGTTATTTCGTCAAAAACTTGATGTAACACCCACAAATTAGAATTCTCTATAGCTGCTTTACTTTTATCTAATAAATCCCTTCTGTTCGATGCCTTATCAAATTGGCTTACTATCGTATCAACGTGTTCAGGAAATTCTGATATATATTCCAATGCGTCAGAACACCTTATTTCATCATATTCTCTACCAGACAAATAACCTGCTAATTTATTCTCATCAGTCTCTCGCAAAAACTGATATAAAGATATAGTGCTGTTACTAAGCCTGACGTTCATAATCTCATTCTGATAATCATCCCAAAATTTGGACAATTCAATATTTTTGACAATACACTCTGGTTTCGTTGTGATACCACTATGTACCACAGCATATGCAATTATAGTTCTTACTACCATCGGTTTATCGCAATACCCTATTTGGTAATCATCACTAGCTACAATAGATAAAGGGGACCTTCCTTTCTTGTCTACTGCATTAACATTTGCTCCTCTATCAAGCAGCAACCTTACTAATTCCTCCCGATTATACTTAAGTGCAAAATGTAAAGGAGTCATATCCAGATTATCTACTGCATTAACATTTGCTCCTCTATCAAGCAGCAATTCTGCTACCTCCATCTTGCCATTTTTAACTGCAGCATGTAAAGGAGTCCATTTTCGCCTTTCTACTGCATTAATATTTGCCTCTCTATCAAGCAGCAATTCTGCTACTTCCTTATGACCATACCTAACTGCAATATGTAAAGGAGTCTCCTTTTGCCCAGTTGTTACTGCATTAATATTTGCTCCAGCTTCTATCAACTCCGTAATCTGCCGTATATTCTCTCCTTTAGAAGAATTAATTAATAGTTCATCCAATTCTCTTTGTTCCCTTTCATTCATAATTTACTCCACAATTTCATTGTAATTAATTTAATATGTAAAAAGAATAATATCAACCCAACTTATCACCACCGGGTAACGGTTGCAAGCCAAAAGCTTCTCTTTTTTCATTGAGCGTCATGAAGCTTGCGTTTTCCACGTATTTCCACATCTTTTGCCTTTTTTCCATTAGAATTTCTATCGCGTCTTTATCATATGACAAACATAAATCTTTGCCAAACTTGAGCACTAGCCAAGAATTTAGGTGACAGATAATATTTTCTAGCGTCGGTAAGACTGTCTGTTCCCAAAGGGAAAGACGTGCTTCAACTAAATTACTGTAAGTGTTATCACCTGGTATGCCAAGCAACTGCGGCGGAACGCCAAAAGCTAGCGCAATATCACGAGCTGAGCTATGCTTTGACTCAATAAAATCCATATCCCTCGGTGATAAGCTCATTTCCTTCCACTCTAGGCCCCCTTCAAGCAATATAGGTCTTCCAGCATTGACAGGACCTGAGTAATGATCATTTATCTGTCCTTTTAAGCGTTGGTACTGCTCTTGACTTAAGTTTCCACCACTTCCATCCTTTTCTGATTTTACAACTATTGCACCACTTGGTCTTGCTCCATTTTGCAGCATTGCCTGATTCCAAGCTCCCGCTTGGTTATGCTGATCTATACTATATGCAGCTGCCTCAATTGGTGATAGTCCATACCAATCATTCAAAGGGTTAAAGGTTTTAAGATGCAGTACTGTTGAACGCCCAGTCAATTTATCAACTTTAAAGTCATAACTGTTGTTATTTACGGTATAACGATAGGCATAAGGAACGTTACTTCTCCCTGGAATAATTTCAACTCTATCGGGGCGCAGAAGATAAAGCTCTGTTGGTTTGTTCTGCGCCTCAATCATCAATACATAAGAATTGCCATTAACTAATCGATAAGTCACAATCCCTTCAATAAATTCCGATTTTGATGTCATTGGATTAGGAGAATAAAGTAATTTTAGTAAAGGATGTGTTTTTAGTTGTGATTTTCCCTGGTCAGTAAGCTGACAGAGAGTAAAAGGTACCGAAGATGCAGCACTTGCGATCATATTAATTGCTCGAAAGGCAATGACATTTTTTATGTAGCCTTCCTCAGCAAAACTTGCATAATCGCGCCTACTCCAACTTGGTTCCATCATTAGTTGCAAAGCAGAGTATTCACTGCTTTTCTTTCTTTGAAAAATGTTAAAATTCATATGTGCCTCCTGAAAATTTTGTTAAAAATTTGAAATTGTAGTTGAATTATATCAATTAGTGTTACAAGAATGATGTCATCCCAGTGTCAAGCACTGGGATGACAAATAGGGGCTACTTGGATGACACCGTCATAAAGAAATTAGCGTCATCCAAAGAAGGCATAAGCTGTTAACAAAGCTGAGGTTCTCTTTGGAATTCCTCAATTTTTGGATCGTTAATTTTGCTATTGCAGCTATTTAATGCATAAGCATAAAGACAAATGCTTGTCACTATTCCAACAAGCATGCACATCCCTGTAACTGCTGCAGCTACAGTAAAAGCTGTGCCTAAAGTTCCACTTGTAAATATAGCGGCTATTAACGTTGGAACAAATAGATAGAATGAAGGTTTGGTTATGTAGCTATGAATCCTTTCAATTCTATCGAAATTTTTCCATGGTCCAGCAAGATCTTTCAATGGACCAGTAAGACTTCTTGCCATTTTAACTTGGGTCTCTAAGTTTTGCTTAAAGTAATCACTCAAACTAATACCTGGAGAGTCATAAGAAGCAGCTTGCATAGGAGAAAACAAACAAGACAAATTTGCCATCTTTTTCTGGTTTTTAAATTCTCCGTCCATATAACTAAAATTCCTATTATGTAATTTGGATCCATCGATATACTCAAGCCTAAATTGCATTTTAGGATTCAATACATGATTTAAAGTGCTTTCCTTTCTATCTATTAAGGTTTCAAATTTTTTTTTGTTCTTATCATAGCAGTCAATAAAATCACCTAATTCTTTCGATAACTTTTCTAGATCTATTTTTATACCGTAACTTTTCAATATAGTCAGAAAGCTAAAGAAGTTTTGTAAATAATCCTTGGTGCTACTAAAGCTCAAATAAAATGATCTACCATGATCAATTTTTTCCCAGAGTTTTTCTTTTGCATTTTCATATTCCTTTTCTATTACACCAAAATTTTCTGGTTGTATAATATCAGTTTCTCCAAGCAATATTTGAGCAGCCAGTATTTTCTCAAAACCTTTTGCATCTTGGTAATTTTCACCTTTTTTCTTAAGATCCATTAATGTTGTAAATTTATCCAAAAACTTTGATCTCAAGTGAAGCTGATCTTGATTTTTCTCTTGCTCAATGTGCTCTTTAAATTGATCATTACCATTAGCAAATCTTTCCTTTGGCAAATCGTTATTTGTTACCAATTCAACAATTGGAGCTCTGTCATATAAAAACAGCTTATATAAATCACCAGCAACATATTCCCTGATAAAATCAGCAATATTGAGGTCATCATAACATATATTGCTTTCTATCTTCTGCCATAATTGATCAATATTATTGTCTATTACAGAATCTGACAGATAAGGGTTTTGCAATTTTGTAGCTTTTCTTGATCCTTTGTAAAAGGATTCTTTGAATTGTGCTAGCTTAGACTGTTTTTCCTTTTCTGTAAGCGTGTGGTTTAGAACAGACTTAATCATGAAAGTTGCCTTATCACCTTCATTGTTACTATACTCATGCTCTGCTTGAAATCCTGAGCTGCAGCCTGCTTCTTTCTCTCCTACTTTCTTGAACTCGCTTATAGGCTGAATTGTTCTATCATGGAAATGTTTTTCCAGAGTTTCTATATTTTCCTTTTTATTTTTCTTAGATTGTTCTTTTACTACTTCTAAATCTTCCTTTTCCTTTTTAATCGAGTTTTCTACGAATTGATCCCATTGTTCTTGATTAAACTGACCTAATTCATTTTGATTTTCTTGTGTTGTACCTAACATAAAATTCCCCTATAAAATTAACCAAAATATTTTAATTTAACATGAATATTAAGTATTTATTAAAAATATAAGCGTATCTAGCAATATATGTCAAATTCTTTATTATTAGGTGATAACTTTCCTTTTTTGTTACAAAAGCCCTATATAGCTTTATACGGAAAGCTTTAAAAGCTTACCAAAAGCCTAAACTTGCTTGAAAATCAAGTAAGTATTATAAAATTAAATAAAAGAAATTGAATATGACAGAATGGCTAATCTCTAACCAATTTACTGATTATAACCATGCTATAAAATTCATGGAAGCAAAAATTCAACAAATTTACAATAATTTATCTGACGAGCTAGTATGGCTGCTCCAGCACCCTCCACTTTATACTGCAGGAATCGGTGCAACAGACGATGACATTGTTGAAAAATTACTTCCGATATACAAAACAGGCAGGGGTGGTAAATATACATATCACGGACCAGGGCAGCGCATTATATACTTAATGCTAAACCTCAAAAAAAGAAACAAATGTGACATCAAGCTGTATATCAGGGACCTAAGTAATTGGATCATAAATGTTTTAAAACACTTTAATATACTTGGGGAATTTAAGGAAGATAGAATAGGCATTTGGGTGAACAACAACGGAGTAGAAGAAAAAATAGCAGCTTTTGGCATTCGCTTGAGAAAATGGGTAACTTATCATGGCATAGCACTTAATGTCTCTCCAAACCTTTCCCACTATAAGGGTATTATTCCCTGTGGAATAAAAGATTATGGCGTTACATCAATGGAAAAACTAGGAGTAAGAGTTTCTCTTTGCGAATTAGATGATATATTAAAGCAAGAGTTTCATAAGATATTTTAATGTATTTCTTTATTCTTTATTTTCTATGCCTTTTACTCACTAATCCTGCACACACAATCAATCAAGTTGATATTATTGCTCCTTCTTCGAAAGGAAAAGAATCAGATCTGCCTACTATAAGAGAATACGTAAAAACTTTGGGTTTTAATCCCCATATTTCGGAGAAAATATACAGTAATGATAACCCATTTTATTCTAACTCTGATGAGTTTAGAGCGAATGATTTGGTTAATGCGCTCACTGATGATAGCAAAATAATTTGGTGTATCAGAGGGGGAGAAGGGGCTTCTCGGCTAATTCCTTACCTAGAAAAGCTGCCCAATGATAAAAAAGAAAGAATTGCTCAAAACAAAAAAATTCTTATAGGCTATAGTGATATCACTGCTTTACATATTTATCTGCAAGTTAAATATGACTGGCAAACTCTTCACGGTACCATGTTGGAAATGATAGTAAATAACTCTGTTGCTGAAAGCTCTGTTGAAAAATTAAAAGAATTAATTCTTAACCAATGCAACTCTATCAGATTTGACAACTTAAAGATGATAAATAATGGAGTTAGACTAAAAAATGGCAGATTAGAGTCTAAAATCATCGGTGGTAATATGACTTTGGTTGAAAATAGCATAGGAACTGCTTGGCAAATAAACGCAAAAAACAAAATTCTATTTTTAGAAGACATAAGAGTTTATCCATATTCAATTGAACGCAGTTTAGATCACCTAAAACAAGCTCATATTTTTGATGGAGTACATGCAGTAATCTTTGGAGACTTTATTAACTGTTATAATGATAATCTTGTTGAAATTGTAAAAGAAAGGTTTGCAAAAAGTGTTAACTTTCCAGTATTTACAATAAAAGGAGTAGGACATGGACATACAAATGACCCTTTACCTCTTAACACTCACGCTACCATTAGCGTTCAAGACGAGAAGGAGTTTATGGATGTGCAACAGTTATACAAGTAGCTTTATCTCACACTCCTGTCATTCTAGCACCTTTTCTTGTCATACCGAGTAGTCTCTTTGGTGTCATTCCAGTGCTTGACACTGGGATCTAGACTTTCTTACCAATAAGAACTTAGCATAACTTTTGTGCTCAAAAAATTTCTGGATTCCAGCATCAAGTGCTGGAATGACACCGTTTACTATACTCCATATTGTAATGTTCGTACAATTGTGCGTCACGCACTGGAATATGAGTGTCATTCAAGTAGCTTTATCTCATACTCCTGTCATCCCAGCACCTCCGTTGTCATCCGAGTATCCCCCCTTCTTGTCATCCCAGTGCCTAGACACTGGGATCCAGAAAACTTCACTTTAAATGAGTAAACTAGATTGCCTTTATATAGATTCCAGTGTCAGCTACTTGCATGACATCTTCAACTCTGTACAGATGCGCGTAACGCGCTCTACTATATAGCAGCTTCTTGCTGTTCATTTGTTGTTAAGACGGCAGATGGTTTTTCTGCTCCATCAAATTTAGTACTAGGCTTTAACAATGCATATGTAGCACAACCAACTACCAGTGCTGCTGCTGCAATTGCAACCACTGATATAACTATAGGTACCAACTGAGCTGTAATTATTCCAGTTGTAAAAAGTGCCACTGCTATGGCAGTACCTAATAATGTAGTTACCCCACCTGCAATCATTGCTTTATTACGTGCTTTCAAAAAAGAGCCTCCTCCTGCCTCTAATATAGCTTTTATTACGTTTTTACTATTAGCATAACCTTCAGCATAAACTTCACCATACTCTTTAGCACACTACTTGGCATGCTTTTCAGCATAATCTAAAGGAGTCCATTCATCTCTATCTACTGCGTTAACATCTGCTCCTGCTGCAATTAAAGCATTTACTACACTTTCGTGACCACTAAAAACAGTTAAATGCAAAGGAGTCCTATCGAAGTAATCTTTCTCATTAACATTTGCTCCTTTTTTTAGTAAAACCTCTACTGTCTTTTCGTGACCATACTCAGCAGCTATCATTAATAACGTCAATTTTCCATAGGGGGGAATATTAAATCCATGATTTACATCAAATTCACCTTTCTCCCACTCTTGATATAGACCTTGATCCTGTTTCTTTAGTTCTTCTTGTATTTCCTCAATTATATTATCTTTATTTAAGCCTTCCTTAACCTCAATCGTACTCAGTACTTTTTTCAGTGATTCATATTCTCCTGTCATAATTCTACCTTCAATATCAAACAATATGTTTAATTATTACATGATTATGATAAAAAGTCAATTAAAACAAGCTAATAACCGGGATTGTGAATAGTAAATTAGATTCAAATAGCCTCTTTGGTGTTATTTCAGTGTTAGACCTTTTCATATCCCTACGAGCAAATTAATGTTATCCTTTTATTGCTAATCTAAAGTTTTTTATGTTCATACACTTGCGTGTTCATAGCGTTTATTCTCTGCTTGAGAGTTCGGTTAAAATTGAGGAGCTGATTGGTCTTTGTTTGCAGAACAAAATGCCGGCAGTTGCAGTTACTGACTCAGGTAACTTATTTGGCTCACTTGAATTTGCAGAATATGCAGCTAATAGGGGAATACAGCTAATAATAGGATGCAATATTATTGTTCGACACTTAGAACAAAATTTATCAATACTGCTACTTGCAAAAAATGAACAAGGGTACACTAATTTAGTCACCTTGGTGAGTGAGTCTTTTAAAAAGCGCAAGAATAACAGCGATATTCCTTACGTTGATTTTGATGAGCTATTAAATTTAAGTTCAGGCCTAATCGCCTTAACTGGTGGATATGACGGCATATTGGCTCAACTGTTATTGAAGCAAGATAAAGAAACGATAAAAAGACTGCTCTCAGCATTCGATGGTCATTTATATATTGAATTGCAGCGTCATGGGCTGAATAAAGAGCTAGAGCTTGAAGAAGCTTTAATAGATTTTGCTTATCAGCGCAATATACCACTAGTTGCAACGAATGATGTGTTTTTTTCAAATAGATCTGATTATGAAGCTTATGATATATTAACGTGCATATCGGAGGGCAGTTATGCTCTCGAGAATAACAGAAAGAAGCTAACTACCGAGCATTACTTCAAATCTGTGGCAGAAATGGAGGAACTGTTCAGCGACATTCCCGAAGCAATTCATAACACTTTAGTGATAGCTAAGCGGTGCTCTTACATGCCAAGAAGCAGGCAGCCTATCTTGCCTAAATTTCCTTGTCGAGAAAATAAAACTGAGAATGAAGAACTGAGGGAGCAGGCAGTTTCAGGGTTGAAGCTGCGTATTGCAAATGAAACGGACATAAATCTTAAGCAATACCACGATCGGCTGAATTACGAGCTAGGCGTAATAACTTCGATGAACTACGCTGGCTACTTTTTGATAGTTTCTGATTTCATTCGTTGGAGCAAAGCAAATGGCATTCCAGTTGGACCGGGAAGAGGTTCTGGTGCTGGGTCGATTGTTGCTTGGAGCTTACAAATTACAGATCTTGATCCAATAAAATTTGGTCTGATCTTTGAAAGATTTTTAAATCCTGATCGTATATCGATGCCCGATTTTGACATTGATTTCTGCCAGGAAAAGAGGGATTTAGTTATTGACTATGTTCAAAAGAAATACGGTTATGTTGCTCAAATAATCACTTTCGGAAAATTACAGGCAAGGGCTGTGCTGCGTGACGTTGGTAGAGTATTGCAGATGCCCTACGCTCAGGTGGATAAAATATCCAAAATGGTTCCATTTAATCCAGTAAATCCTGTAACTTTATCGCAAGCGATAGAGCTTGATCAAAACCTGCAGAAAGAACGAGATAGTGATGAGGTAATTGCAAAGCTTCTTGATATATCATTAAAGCTCGAAGGAATATATCGTCACGTTTCAACTCATGCTGCTGGAATTGTAATATGCGATCAAAAATTAGAAAATTTTGTTCCCGTCTATTATGATCCAAATTCGGCTCTGCCAATCACTCAATACAGCATGAAATATGTAGAGAAAGCTGGGTTAATAAAATTTGATTTTCTTGGACTTGGTACGCTAACACTAATAGATCATGTATGTCGTTTAATTAATCGTGATGAAAAAAAATTTGATATTTCCTCTGTTCCTTTGAATGATCAAAGAACCTATGAAATGCTCTCAAGAGGTGATTCAATCGGAGTGTTTCAGCTTGAAAGTTCGGGAATGAGAGAAGCTTTAATCAAACTAAAGCCAGACTGCATTGAAGATATCATCGCTTTAATTTCTCTTTATCGCCCAGGGCCTATGGATAACATTCCAACTTATGTTGCAAGAAAGCATGGACTTGAAAAGCCAGATTACATTCATCCATTGCTTGAGGAGGTGTTAAAAGAAACATTCGGAGTAATAATCTACCAAGAACAGGTAATGGAAATAGCACGTATTCTCTCTGGATATAGCTTAGCAGAGGCGGATTTACTCAGACGTGCCATGGGTAAGAAAATTAAGGAAGAGATGGATAAACAACGTGAACTTTTTGTTCAAGGAGCAACAAAAAACGGTGTTGATTACGACAGGGCAAGTTATATTTTTGATCTTGTTGCAAAATTTGCTGGTTATGGATTTAATAAATCCCACGCTGCAGCATATGCGATTATATCTTACCAAACAGCTTACCTTAAGGCTAACTACCCGCTAGAATTTTTTACGGCCTTGATGAATCTCAACATTGATGATAGAGACAAACTGAATTTGTTTTATCATGCTGCAAAATTCAGTGGAGTTGCTGTTCTTTCGCCTGATATCAGCAAATCTAAGGCTGAATTTTCAATAGAGAGTGAGCACATACGCTACGGAATTGCTGCTTTGCGTAATGTTGGTTTTGCTATAGCAGAAGGAATAGTAAATGCACCTTATAAGGACATATGGGAATTCGTTCAAAATTCAGGTCATATAATAAATAAAAGGGCACTAGAAAGCTTAATTAAATCTGGAGCATTCGATAGTGTACATCAAAATAGAAAGCAACTATATGAATCAATAGATACGCTGATTTACTTTGCAAATAAAAATAGGCAGTCAAATCAAGCTGCTTTATTTGGTAATCTTGATATTCTGAAGCCAAAACTTGAGAACGTGGAAGATTTTAATGAAGAGGAAAAATTAGAGCATGAGTTATTTTCACTGGGATTTTACTTAACTAATCATCCGCTTGAAAAATTTAGAACTCTTTTGAAAAAATTAAATATTGGTTTTATCGGAGAGAGTAAGACAACAAAAACTGCTGGTGTAATATTAAATGTGCGTATGAGAACTTCAGAGCGTGGAAGATTTGTTATCCTCACGCTTTCTGATCCCCACAATGTTTCTGAAATAGCATTCTACAATAATGAAATAATAGAAGAAAAAAGGAATCTATTTTCGCCTGGGACATTTGTGGTAATTGATCTTGAAATTTCGGAGAGTACGACGAGGCTATCAGGAAAGAATATATCTGAATTTACAGAAAAGGTCACTTCTCTAATGAGAGGATTAGTTTTAACTGCTGTATGTGCAGACTCGAAGAAAGTTGCTGAGGAGTTGAATTTAGTGTTGAAAAATGTAGGCAAAACCAAGATAATGCTGGAGCTTCTTCTTGAAAAACATAAAGTAAGCATCTTGTTGCCAGGTGCATATTTAATCACCCCCCAAGTTATTTATGAAATATCTCACTTAAGTTGGATTAAAGGCGTAGAAATTAATACAAATAACTTGCTTATATAAAAAAGTTTTATATAATAAAGTGTTTAATTGATATTAAAGGAAGATATAGTGAATCTCTATGAATTTACTTTTATAGCACAACCGAACTTATTGCAGCAAGAAGTAGAAGAAATGGTCCAAGAATTGGCTATTTTGTTGAAAAATATTAAAGCAGATGTTATTTCTCAGGAAGTTAAAGGTCTCATAGAAAGAGAACATAGCACAGTTACAAAACAAGAGCTAGAGGCAAGTACTGAAAGCATTAAAAAAAGTCTGATTGTTTACTCTGGTTTTTTGGAAACTCTGACAAAAATTTTATGGGTTGAATTGGAAGAAGATTTTTCAAATTTAAAAGAAATAAAGTCAAGAATCGATAAAGAATTGAAAAATGAACTAAGTGATACGGGAATAAAACAAAATTTTATGGACCTTCCAGGAGCTAACACTAAAAGTGCATTTATCTATAATGTAGTAAATGCTTTTAAGGAAAATATTTCACAACATCTAATAAAGCCCCTTCAAGAGGTTTTAAAAAGTTTTAAAATAGTAGACTCAAGTCAATTGAGTAAAACGCTGGAAGTGCTTTTGAAAAATATTGAAGCTTCAGGATTGATAAAATATGAATATTGGGGTCTATTGGATTTTGCATACCCAATAAATAAGATGAAAAGTGGTCATTACTGTATGATGTGTATAAGTTCTACTTCAAGCATTATGGATGAATTTGAGCGTAGGGTAAAACTGAATGAAGGTATTATTCGCCACTTTCCTGTGCGGGTTAATAAGTTTTTTAAAGATAAATCTTACATGATGAATAAACAAATTGAGGAGCAAACTGCATAATGACAAAAAGAAGAAATAGTTTCAATAATTCTTACGTATCTGTAAATAATAGGACTGGCTTTAAGCGTTCTAAAGTCTGTCCTCTTGCTGCGTCTAAAGATGAAGACATAGATTATAAGAATATAGATTTACTATCCAAATTTACCTCTGACTATGGTAGAATATTACCTAGAAGATTAACAGGTGTGTGTGCAAAAAAACAAAGGAAGTTACGCTTAGCGATTATTAGAGCACGCTTTTTAGCTCTTGTTCCTTACTGTACTAAAAAGATTAGGTAGTTTATGTTAATAATTTTAAAGGAAAATATAAGAACTTTAGGTAAGCTTGGTGAAGTTGTCAAAGTTAAACCAGGTTATGCACGTAATTTTCTTTTTCCACAAAAAAAGGCGATGAAAGCTACTAAGGAAAATTTAATAAAGTTAGAGGGACAGCGTTTATTATTGGAAGAAGAAAATATCAAAAAATTAAATGCAGCAAAAGTGTTTGCATCGTCATTGCATGACAAATTTATAATATTAATAAAGCAGGCTTCAGAGGATGGAAAGATTTTTGGCTCTGTAACCACACGTGAAATTGCAAAAGTTTTATTACAAGAAGGATATGAGATAAGTCATCATAGTTTATCTTTTGGTGGAATAAGTATCAAAAATTTGGGCGAGTATCAAGTGAATATAGAATTACATAGTAAAGTGATAGTGCCAATTACTATATACGTTGTCAGATCTGAGAAAGATGCACATGAATTAAGGCAAGTAAAGTTGCAAAATCAGAAATCTGAGCAACAAGAGGCAGAGCAAGATACGAATAAAGAAGCTACTGATGGTGATGATAGCTGATCAAAGATGATCCCTTGTTATAGTCGTAAAGAAATGTCTTCCATGTCTAAGCTGGTGTCATCCCAGTGCTCTCCTCATGTCATCCCAGTGCGTGACACTGAGATCCAGTTTATTTCATCATGGACATTATTTTATGCTTCTAGAGTCCGTTGTCCATTGAATAATTTGCAAATACTTTTATCTGGATTCCAGTGTCACGCACTGGAATGACACCATTATTAGAATAAATCAAAAATGATTCCCCGCTATAGCCGCAAAGAAATGTCTTCCATTTGGGAAGAAAAAAATAAGTTAAATATATGGCTCAAAATAGAAAAATTAGCATGTGAAGCTCAAGCAAAATTAAAAGTCATTCCAAATGATGTTGCTGAAAAGCTCTCTGGTTCTATTGAATTTGATATTGAGCGTATTAACGAAATTGAATCCATTGTAAAACATGATGTTATAGCTTTTTTGACATATATTGCTGAAAAAGCGGGAGTTGATGTTCGTTATCTTCATTATGGAATGACAAGTTCTGATGTTTTGGATACATGCTTTGCGGTGCAGTTGAAAGAGTCATGTGATATTTTACTCGAGAATCTAAAAAATTTACTTATAGTATTGAAAAAAAAAGCTGAGGACTATAAAGATATTGTTTGTGTTGGGCGCAGTCATGGAATGCATGCAGAACCAATAACTCTTGGATTAAAATTTGCTAGATTTTATGCTGAATTTAAACGCAATTATCAGAGATTAATTAGCGCGCAAAAAGAGATCTCAATTTGTAAAATATCAGGTGCAGTAGGTAATTTTGCAAATATTAATCCATTTGTTGAAGAGTATGTAGCGAAAGAAATGGGACTCATACCTGAAACCATATCGTCTCAAGTCATCCCTCGTGATAGACATGCCATGTTCTTTTCAATTTTGGGAGTAATTGCAAGCTCAATAGAAAATATTGCAATTGAGATTCGTCATTTGCAAAGAACTGAAGTCGGCGAAATCTCTGAATATTTTTCCACTGGGCAGAAGGGAAGTTCTGCTATGCCGCATAAGTGTAATCCTATTTTAAGTGAGAATTTGACTGGGCTCTCACGCTTAATACGCAGCTATGTGTTTCCTGCGTTAGAAAATGTTGCATTATGGCACGAACGAGATATATCGCATTCATCTGTAGAAAGATGCATTGCTCCTGATGCTTGTATAACAATGGATTTTGCTTTAGTGCGATTAACAGATTTGATAGGTAAATTGGCGATCAATAAGGAAAACATTGAAAAGAACTTAAACTCTTCAAAGGGTTTAATTTTCTCACAACGTGTATTGCTTGAGTTGGTGAGTAGTGGCTTAACTAGGGAAGAGGCATATAAAATTGTTCAGAATAATGCAATGAAAGTAAAGCAAGGTAACAGTGATTTTCTGTTCGAATTGAAACAAGATAAATCCTTGCATGGAATTATTGACTCTGAAAAACTTGAGTCTTTGTTTGATTTGAAGTATTATATGAAACATATAGATTACATATATAGCAAGGTTTTTAATTAGGCTGAGTAGCTCAGTGGTAGAGCAGGAGGATCATAATCTCTTGGTCGGGGGTTCAAATCCCTCCTCAGCCACTCAAGCTAAACTATGGTTCGGCAAGAGCAGCGCACTTGGCAAAACAGTATGTCAGCTCATTCAAATTCAGTTGTGCTAGGTAATGATGAGTATGAAGTTATAAAAACTTGACCTTTGGTCTCTTTCAGATGACAGAATTTCACTACAAAACCTAACTTTTTGTATCTGTTCAGAAGTGCGGTTAATGTGCAAATATTGAAGTAAAAGTGGTATTATTCAAAGTTTTTTTCTTCTCCATCTAATGCTTAACCTTGGATATTTTTATATAATACAATGGTGTCATCCCAGTGCTTGACACTGGGATCCAGCTTTTACACGATCTCGTCAAAGATGTTTTTTTAGCATTACTTTTATGCTCATCAACTCAGCTGACAATTTTTATCTTCACCCCTACTATCCACTGAGTCTATGCTCTTTTTTTCCTGGATCTCAGTGTCAAGCACTGGGATGACACCATTTGTTACTGTGTTTTTGTCTATCTTATTTTGCTACTCTGCTGAACAGATACACTTAACTTTCTTCTATGCAATTAGCCAGGTCAAGAAAGGTAAACCTATCCCTTGTTGCAAACGCAAGATTGACTACCTTGCAGTATTGCTCTTTGTTCCAATTAAGATGCTCCGGTAAGTATGGAATTGATAGATCTTCAAATACTTTCTGCAGGTGTTTTGCAGATAGTAAATTTTGCTTAATTAAACTAGAAATATTACTCCATTCTTTGCGAATAATCTCTTGGATTTTTTGCTGCATCATTTGCTTCTGCTTTAGAATTTTTATAAATTCGGTATTACCAAAGCACTGAGTTATATGTTTTACATCTAAAGTGATCGGTTTGGTAATTGGGTTTTGTATTGACAATATCTCCTCTTGCAAGTTAGCCATGGTAATCGTTGTCACAGCAATTTTTTCCCCATGTAACGAGGAGGAATAGTCTTTTGTTACCATCTCCATTGCATGAGCTATCATATGTTCTCCTTGGCTTGCAGAGTAACTGCCTTTTGACATCACCATTCCAAGTCCTGAAATCAATAAGGCTTCCATAAGTAATAAAACTACTCTTTTATCTTTTTTAGCAAGTGCCAAGTGTTCTCTGAGCAAAATTTCCTCCAGATCGCGAACAAGTTTAAAGGGGAGTTCATTATATTCTGTGCCAAGTAATAGATGAGATAATAGCCAATCGGCTTGTACTGTTGAACGGCAGATGAAATCTGCAAATCCACTTAATGTGAGGCGTGGTGGTGCGTTGGCAATTATATCGGTATCAATGTATATTGCCTTTGGAAGATGTGCTCCGAACGATTTTTTATATCCATCAACTAATATTGAAGCGTTTGCAGAGCTATATCCATTCATGGAAGCAGCTGTTGGAAAGGATATGTAGTCTTTGCCTTCTAAATAGCTTGCATACTTACAGATATCATTAACAGTACCACTGCCAAATGCGACTATTAGATCGCTACCTTTTGCTTTACTTCTAACTAGGTTTACAGTTTTGAGAGAAGCAGCTCCGTCTGGTGTCATTCCAGTACTTGATACTGGAATCCAGGAAAAAGATGTATAGATCCCAGCATCACACTCTGGAATGACAGGTGTGGCTGGAATAATTAAATGAGAAACTTTATTAAGTATGTTTTTGTTTAAAAGTTTTGCTGTATTTTCATCTGCAATCAGAAAAATGTCATTTCCGTATTGTCTACATATTTCATAGATATTATCAGCAACTTCCCTAATAAGAACTTGTTCTGTGTGCTGTAATATTTGTTTTAAATATCGCATAGAATGTTTACAATACGGTAATGTTAGTATTTCAAGATTGATATGAAGATTGACCCTGTAGAACTAACTAAGAAATTAATTTCTTTTAAAAGTATAACACCAAAAGACGATGGGGCAATAGAGCATATAGCAGCCATTCTCAAGAAAAGTGGTTTTGAATGTGAGATTTTAGAGTTTGGTGATAAAGTTAAAAATCTTTATGCGAAATACATAAATGGAGTACCAAATTTGTGTTTTGCTGGACATGTTGATGTTGTACCACCAGGTGAGTTAAAAGATTGGATATCTGATCCATTTAAGCCAGAAGTGAGAGAGGGAATGTTATATGGAAGTGGTGCAGCTGATATGAAAGGCGGAGTAGCTGCATTTATTGCTGCTATCGTAGATTCAGTTGCAGGTAAGTTTCGATTCAGCGGTTCAATCAGTGCATTGATTACCAGCGCTGAAGAAAGCACGGAAGAACATGGAACAAAGGCCGTTTTGGAATGGATGAAAAGCAAGCAAAAAAAGATAGATTTTTGTATAGTTGGAGAACCAACGAGTAGTGAGAAATTAGGCGATACCATAAAAATAGGTAGAAGAGGTTCTGTAACATTTGAATTAATTTGCTATGGAAAACAAGGGCACGTTGCCTACCCAGATCTAGCAGATAATCCAATATATAAAATGATATCGATATTAAGTAGAATAAAAGATACCACTTTTGATACTGGTAATAAATACTTTCAGCCTTCACATTGCGAAATTACTACTATCGACGTTGGAAATAATACTAATAATCTAATACCTAGTTCAATAGCAGCAGGTTTTAATGTTCGATATAACAATACACAAACACCAGACGTTTTATATAAGATGATTGATGCAATATGCACCAATGTGACTAACGATTATAAACTTTCTATGCAAAGCAGCAGGAACGTTTTTCTCTCTACTCCTGATAGAAATACTGATATTATGCTTGATGCAATAAATAAAATGACCGGTATTGATGCTGTGCTGAGTACAAATGGTGGCACATCTGATGCTGCGTTTATTAAGGATATTTGTCCAGTAATTGAATTTGGTATGATCAACAAAACCGCACATCAGGTAAATGAATGCGTATCAATAGACGATATACATAAATTAACAGCTATATATAAGGAGTTTATAAAAAATTATTTTTACCCCACTAATAAAATATTAAACCAGATCAATGTAATTGGTAATACGCCTGATGGTCCATTATTGGCTTGAGGTCTATAGAAAAGAAAACCTACTTGACACATTTTGCCAGCCCTTTATGATGACATTAGGGGTATTTTTCACTCAAAACTTGTCTTTGATCTGTGCGAGCTCAATAACAAAAATTCAGTAGAAAGCTTATTGGCGAAAATTATCTGTTCAGCAGAGTGACAAAATAAGATAGATAAAAAGGATATAAGAACAAATAGTGTCATGCAACACTGGCTTTTGTACACAAAACGTTGTAAAGCGCTTTTGTCAACCTGGATCCCAGCTCGGATAACAAGAAAAGAAGCACTGGTTTCACATAGATCTGAACAGATATAATTTCTTAAACATTTATAGCTCACATAAAACCCGGTCTGACTGTCATAAAGGCTACTCATTGCAGCAGACAACGTTCGCACTACTTTAAATCCTAATTTTCAACTTAAAGAGGTACATCATGTCAAATAACTTCAATTTTAAAGAATTTTTTCACCATTACGAAAGAAATAGTACTTTAGATGATATACAACGGTACTGTATGCTGTGGCAATCAGTGATAGGACAAGCAATGATTGATGCAGCAAGTAACTGTAAAAAAACAGAAAGCTTGGTAGAGAAACGTAAAGCAATTTCCTGGCTATCAGACTTTAGTCAAGATTTTGTTGAAACATGTATACTGGCTGACTGTGATCCGTTATACATAAAAAATAAAATACAGCCAATTTTAAAAAAGATAAAGCCCTTTTAATGAGGTTTACCCCTCTCACCAAGAAAAATATCATTTAATCTTTTTTCTATAGCTTCATCTATATCTTGGATTAATAGCTGCTTTATCATATTCACTTTCCATTCTACATCTTGAAGATTACTGTTACCGTAATTGTTCTTATTACTATAACCATAACTACTGCCATTTGGTTTATTATTCATTTTTCTTCTTGTGCTGAGTATCTGAACTATCTTCTCCTTGAAAAAAGACTTCCAGCCTGTGCCAGAAAATAATTTGTAGAGAAAATGCGGAGTAAGAAACGCTACTAATATTCTAATAGAAACTCCATAACCCAAATCATCTCTATTTTCATAATACCATTTTAAATATTGATACAAATGGTAAAATGCGTTTTTGAAAGAGCTAAATTCTACAGTATACCAAAAGCCATTGGTGAGAAACATGAGCATAATGCTCGATGTATAAAGATACAGAGTGAAAAGAAATAGCTTGACAACTATATCTTTCAAGCTGCCCAGTATATAATTAAATAACCTTAATTTATAAAAAAGTGATATCATTTCACGCACACTTTAATAAAGCTGGGGTGGAAGGATTCGAACCTTCGCGTGGCGGTATCAAAAACCGCTGCCTTACCACTTGGCTACACCCCAATATTGTTTATATCAATAACATTATTAACCCAATTAGTAAAAGATTTATTCGCTTTTCCTATGGGTATTACCACAACAGCTGGTTGATCATAAGAATGCATTGCCTCGATTTTTTCTACAATCTTATCAGCCTGATCATTCCTACTCTTCATAATTGTCACCACTTCACAATTACTATTAATTTTACCTTCCCATAGATACAGAGAATTTACCTCAGGAAATATATTTACACACACAATTAACTTCTCGTTTAACAATTCTTCAGAAATAGCCTTAGCCTCTTTCAAGTTTGAAAAAGTTATATAGACTAAAACTAAATTGCTCATTAATCGCTACATAAATGCATTTTTACTATACTCTACTTAGATTTATTCATCAAGAGAAAATAGGAAAGACCTCTTCAGTGCTTGACACACAGAAATTGAAGATGTCATTTAGTAGCTCTCCCCTTATCATCCCAGTAGTTCTCCTCCTGTCATCCAAGTAGCTATCCAGCCTTTTTTACCAACAAAAACTTAGCATAAACTTTCGTGCTCAAAAAATTTCTGGATTCCAGCATCAAGTGCTGGAGTGGAATGTTATCCAAGTAGCTGACACTGGAATCCAGCTTTCATTAGAAACGTTGATTACTTTTATGCTAATAATTTTACTACTCTGCCGAACGGATACAATTGAATATAGTATAGTCTTCTGTTCTGACGAGAATAGTTTTATTCCATCCATCAAAAAATGCTAAATTGAGGTATGTATCACCCTTATAGGGCTTGTGAATTTCAGTTATAATAAATTCTGAGATTAGGTTATGCTCTAAAAAAAGGTGTGCTATTTGTGCCCCACCAATCACAAAGACTTGAGAACTACTTTGAATTGACAGAAATTCTTGCATGGAAGAGACAACAGTACATTTTGGGCCTCTATTAAAACACTTGTTACGGGAGAAAACAATAGGTGTACGATTCTTTAGTATGCTCTGAGGCACGGTTTCAAATGTCTTTCTTCCCATCACAATAACTTGCTTGTCGGTTACTTGACAAAAATGTTTGAATTCACTTGGATAACGCCAGGGCAAATCATTATTTATTCCAATTACCCCATTAGGGTCAACAGCCATAATTCCAATAATCTTCATCCCTCTAAGACAGCTTGGGCTACAAAAAATCGCATATGATCACGCACATTATGCACTCTAAGGAAATCAACCTTATTTTGTAGTATAGCTGAGATAGCAACCGTTTCTAAATCTCTATTAGAGGCAGGTTCTATGGAAAAAGAAGAAATAAATGATTTTCTGGAATGGCCAACTAAAACCTTGCAGCCAAAATTTTGTAAAGTTTCTATACTGCGTAAAATCTGAATATTCTGATACATAGATTTGCCAAAACCAATACCAGGATCAATAATTATTGTTTTCATCAAAACCAAGGTCAAGTAACCTATTAATGCTCTCCTCTGCCCAATTATTTATGATATCAATTGGGTCAATATCATGTGGAATAATATTGTCCTTATGTGGTGGTATCGAAAGTGAATGCATAATAACGACACTACACCCACTGCTAGCAACTTCTTTTAAGGTATTACTACTCAGATCTCCCTTCTGATCATTTACCCAGGCAATATTGTAGTGCTTCAAAACGTTTAAAATAACATTCGGCCAAAAACTATCAATGCTGACCTTAATATCACCAGTTTTCATATAGTCGCTAAGATTATCAAGTACTGGCTTTAGACGTTCATACTCTTCCTCTGGCGTCTTTATTGAAGCTCCAGGCCTTGTTGATTGAGCTCCAAGATCAACTATGCTTGCACCATCTGACACCAGCTGCAATGCCTGCTTGGTTGCTCGATTCGCATCATAATAAAGACCACCATCTGAAAATGAATCAGGGGTAATATTGACGATACCCATAAGCTTTGGTGAAAGCGTAAAACTCTTTGAAAAACAGTCTTGAACATTGAAAGCAAAGGTTTTGTTAACCATTGCCATCAAGTGGAGCAAAAATGGCCTATTTACCAATTCTGGGTGAGGAATTTTAAGGTCAGGTGTATCAAGCGTTAGATCATCCCATAACAAAATATCTAAATCAATAACACGAGGTGCCCATTTTTCATGAGCCTGTGAACGACCAATTTCACATTCGATTTGTTTTAAGCCTTTTAGTAGCTCCTTAGGAGAAGAAGAACAACTTCCATAGACAATCATGTTGAGAAATGGCTTGTTCCAATCAGGTGGAGCACCATTTGGTAAAATAGCCGTAGTTTCTAGAATGATTGAAGACTTTAAGTCTTTTAAATAGCGCTTCTTTAGTAACTCAGTAGCCTTTTGTAAATGGGAAAGGCGATTCCCTACATTTGAACCAATAGAAATATAGATCATTCTTGCAATTCATTACAGTAAGTAAAAAAAACGCCCCCATGCACACCAGGAACTGGTGGTGCAGTTTTGTGAGTAGTCACTTTGACAGAAGAAATAATATGCTTCTTTCGCAGCAAAATGTTATTAATGGCTCTGTATATCTCATGAGTTAAATGCTCGATTAAATTAAATTGCTTGCCCTGAACAAGAGATTGAATATTTTGCACTACTTCCAAATAGCAGATAGTATCTTTAAGTTGATCAGTTGTAAGCCCTGAAGGAGGAGATTTAAAAGTGAAATCAACATCAATACTCACCAATTGGGAAGAAAACTTCTCTTCTGCACTACATCCCAAATGAACCCAAAGCCGTAAATCAGATATAAGAAGATTACATGCTACCACTGAATTTAGTATCTACTTATAATTAATGACAAACATCAACATTCATCATGCCATCAAGAAAACCCCATAAGAGTTTTGCTCCTTTTTTAGCGCCTTGCATGACTTTCTCTTGCTCTTCTTCGCTTAAATCTGCAATAAGGTTTGCACATTCTTCAGAATGCCACTCATCAGCCTCCATATGAACGGTAAAAAATTTGAGAGGACGTTCGTCGTTTATTGAATAGTGTTTTTTCAGACCCTCAATTTTAGATTTAGAAACCTCTGGAGTTTGACGTTCATAAGCGTACAGAGCTCCAAGACCTGCTGCAAAATCTGATTTTACAATGTCAAAATAACCATCAACTAATTCTCGTGTCTCCTTAACCTGTGCATCCTCAAGAAGATCAGACCTTGCCACTCCCAGTCCTTCAGCAAAACGCTGCCATAATTCTGGGTGATTCCCATCACCTTGCTCTTCCTCTATTAAATTACCAAGTAAAACTTGCCGCATTTTCAAATTCGGACACAAGGAATGTATACCGCTGATATAACGGGGAAAAGCAGCAACATGGTGATAATATTCCTTAGCATAGGTTTGCAGAGCCTGCAGGCTTAAGCTACCTTCATTCCATGACTCGTAAAACGGGTGTTTTAATAAGTGCAAACTATCTAATTGATTATTAAGTGATTGAATAAATGTCATAAATAAACACTAAATTGTCTTAGGCTACGTTTAGGTTTATCAAATGTCAAGAGACATTTCTCATTACCTTTCTCCGATTACAGAGTTGTGCTCATCAAGTGAACATAATTCCTAAGCTAATTTCACTCTTTTTAGAATTCACAGATGATTATTTCAAAAAGAAGGGCTCGCTCAATCAAGAGATAAAAACAGAAGTGATATTTGAAAAGAATAGTGAAAAAGAAATAGAGGAAAAGAAACAGTATTTTACCAATTTAAAGAATTATTCAATAAGTCAAAGTATATCTAAAAAGCTAACATCTTTGCAAATATTGAAATAAGTGCTTCCTTCCTTTTCATCCCAGCTTTCGTAATGTCATTCGAGTAGCTAACACTGGTATCCAGTTTTTTATTGAAGCTCATAAAATTAGCTGCTCAGTTTGCTTATAAATTTTTCTGGATTCCAGTGTCAAGCACTGGAATGACATCACTCTCGTTCATCTAAGTAGCTCCTTCGGTGTCACCCTAGTAGCTGACACTGGGATCTAGATTTTTTAGACTTGATCCTATAGTCAAGTCCACAACTACAAACGTTGTAATATAAGAGTAATATTCACCAAAAAGAATGTCATCCCAGTGCTCAGACACTGGGATCCAGTTTTTCATTCAAGCTCATAAGATTAGCTGCTCAGTTTGCTTATAAACTTTTCTGGATTCCAGTGTTAGCTACTCGAATGACACTATCTGCTATTTTCCTTCCCTGAACAAATACAAAAACTTAATTTCAAGTATAGAAATAATCGCATAAAAAAAAGAAGATATTGGTTCACCAATATCTTCTATTGTGATTAAAAATACATTGGATCTTGATTGTGTATTCCATCTGCTATAATCAATAATTTTTCGCTTTCATCATAGAGATTGTTTTCACTAGCTAATAATTTCTCACTAATTTGTGGATAAAGTTTAGAAACGTACTTCTCAAGGCATTTGTTTAGGCAGTCAGGATCTGTCCATTTTTTTGTGTGGATATAGCATTTCTGCTTACATTGATTCTGTCTAAATTTAATCCCTATATCTTTGTTTGATGCTTGTTGTTCCATAATACTCTTCAATTTAAATGCTATTAATATTAGCATACAAATATGAACATTATGCTAATATAATTACTTTTTAGGTATACATGGCAAATTTATGCCTGGAAACAGTTTTTCCTACACTTTCTTTATAAAAATCACAGGCGCCTGTTATTAGCTAAAGTAAAGGTCAAGTATCTGGAATTCTGGACATAAAATCCTCCTGTATAAAAAGATTAGAAAAAAATGCAGCGCACATATGACAGACCGCTGAAAAAGATACGCTACGTTTTTTATTGAAAAGTTAATTGAAAGTCTGCAGACAAAGATAAATTTTTGAGCTCTTAAAATATCTCTAATCGCAATTATAATTAGATTGAAAATACGCGGAAGTAATTTTTTTTGACAATAGATTTCTTTCATAATCAGACAGCTGGGATCCAATAAGAAAATCTGATCACACGCTGGAATGACACCCATTTAGTTTTCTTACCTGTCTACCTTATCTTGCTACTTTGCTGAACGGATACATTTTATTAATAGTGGTGGGATTGGTAGGACTCGAACCTACGACCAATTCGTTATGAGCGAACTGCTCTAACCGACTGAGCTACAATCCCTTTTATTAACACTTATAATACACGCAAAAGGAAATTTGTCTACTCGCTTATTTCACTATCAATCCAACTGTGTAAATCATTTATTGCGCCAATTTTACGTGCAATTTCCTTACCATCTTGAAATATGATTAGGGTAGGTATAGATTGAACTCCATACTTACTTGGCACTTCAGTTTCCCCATCTATGTCAAACTTGCAGATCTTGATCTTGCCTTTTCTATCCTTGGCTAATTGCTCGATACGTGGCATCAGACTTTTGCATGGTCCACACCATTCTGCCCAAAAATCTACCAGCACAAATCCTTTGTGGTTAGCAACTTCAGATTCAAAATTTTGATCACTTACCGCTTTAATATCATCACTCATAAAATACCTAAATTTTTATAAATATAGCGTATCAATTAACAGCTGATCAACTAAATTTTTCTGGATTCAAGTGAGGTGATTACATCTGATGGTTAAAGATATCTATATTTCCCCAACCCATTAAGTCTAGCTCAATACGAGTAGGAAGAAATTCAAAGCACTTTTCGGCCAACTCTTTTCTGTTTTCACGTTCTAGCATTAAATCTAGCTTTTCCTTTATTCTATGAAGATATAAAACATCAGATGCAGCATAACTTTTTTGCTTGTCTGTTAAATTTTCATTTCCCCAATCAGAAGATTGCTGCTGCTTGTTTAGTTTGGTATCAAGCAGTTCTAAGCACAATTCTTTTAAGCTATGACTATCTGTATAAGTGCGAACTAAACGTGAGGCTATTTTCGTGCAATAGCACGGCAGTGCCCAAGTTTTTAAGTAATAATGTATTATGCTTACATCAAACCGCGCAAAGTGAAATATTTTTGTTATATTTTTATCCTCTAATATTTTTCTTAAATTTGGAGCTGTATAATCGTTTTTGAATTGAATCAAATGAGCGTTACCATCATCAAAAGAGAGTTGTACAAGGCATAATCTATCTCTACTATGCAGTAGCCCCATTGCCTCTGTATCAACAGCTATAGATTTTATATCATTCGGTATTACACTGGCTGGCAGGTCGTCTTTATATACAAATATTCTCATAAATTCAATATGTTTTATGACACATATAATAATCAAAAATGAGTTTTAAGTATACAAAAAGATCATAGAAAACGTGCTCTCATGATTTTCATGTATGTAGGGTTTACAAATTATGATATGCACCTATAATAAGAATAAGTAAATTTTCATTGCGGGAGTGGCTCAGTTGGTAGAGCGCAACCTTGCCAAGGTTGAGGTCGAGGGTTCGAACCCCTTCTCCCGCTCTCTTTTCAACGTAAAAAATTATTTTGCTTATCTAATTAATCTAGCTATACTAAAAGTAGCTAAAAGCTTTTTAGAAATTTATTATTTAAGTGGGTTATATGAATACAACTAGCATAGGAATAACAATAGGAATATTAACAGGTTTTATAGCTTTATCACCTCTGGTAATGTGTGGAATTGCTGCTGCTATTTTTACTTCTGAATTCCTATATGCATATCATAAAGGATATCTTAAATCTAACGCATATCTTCCTAACCTTGAAGCTGATCTTCTTGCTTTAGGTGCTGGCTTTGCAGTTGGAATTGTTTCGGCTGCAGTTGCAATCGCTATTTTCCCTAGTGAATTCCTTGCTGGAGCTTTAATAGTTGGAGCTCTAGTACCCTTGTCGCTAATTGCAATTGATGCAGTTGAACACTTTTCTTCAAAAAGGCAGGAAATTTAAGCAAGATTCTTGCTTTTTCTTCTGCTTATAAGTAAGTTGGTATCTATAAAAGTAGCTTGCAAGAGTTAATAAAGTGCGGGCTTGCCAAGGTTGCAGTCGAACCCCTTCTCCCGCTCTTTAATTTTAACATAAAAAATTTCCTTCCCCTATTCAACTAGTTCAGCTATACTCAAAGTAGCTAAAAGTTTTTTAGAAATTTATTATTTAGGAGAGTTATATGGACAACGATACTAAAGGAATGTTATTTACCTTAGGTATAGCTACAACAATAGGAGCACTTACAGGCTTAGCGCTCAGTTTTACAACTCTATCACCATTGGTAATGGGTGGAATTGTTGCTTCTGTTCTGCCAGCCTTATTTACATGCATAATGATTTATAATAAAAATTTTTCCAAAAAAAGTTTTTTTATTGGTGCTTGTTTTTGTGCTGCAAGCTTTGCAATTGGAGTCGGTCTTGCCGCAGCTGCAACTGCTATTTCTCCAAGTATAATGCTTGGAATGGGATCGGCAGCTTTAGCAGGTGCGTTGATAGCACCCATATCATTAATCGCAGGGGTAATTGCAACAATTTGTATTATTGAACCAATAGCTGAGAAAGTGAATGAATATATCATATCACCTATAGTTGAAAAATGTTTTTCTTCAAAAGAAGAAGAGTGCGATCTACCTGCAAAATAATCAATTGACGTTAGCATTTAGTTTTCTTTATAATTTCCTTCGTGAAAGAAGAAAAATGCTTATTTGTAACGATAGCGGGTTTGCCAAATGCTGGAAAGTCAACACTAATTAACAGCATCGTAGGCAAGAAAATTGCAATTGTCACCCCTAAAGTGCAGACAACAAGGACACAGATAAGGGGTGTTGCAATATACAACAATGCGCAAATTGTTTTTACTGACTCTCCAGGAGTGTTTTCAGCAGAAACAAAGCTTGAAAAAGCTCTAGTTAAATCTGCATGGGGAGCAGTTAAGGATAGTGACATTACTTTGTTGCTTGTTGATGTAAACAATTACCTAAAAAATATAGAAAGAATAAAAACGATATTTGCACGACTGGATCGCACAAAAGGCAGATGCATTTTGGTTATCAATAAAACTGATTTAGTAAAGAAATCAGAGCTCAAGATGGCACATGAGCACCTAAATTTACTTTATAAGTTTGAAAAAATTTTTACGATCTCGGCACTGAAGAATGATGGACTTTCTGATCTGACTAGTTACTTGTCTGAAATTGCACCGATAGGCCCTTGGTTTTATGAAAAAGATCAAATAACTGATTCCTCAGCTGATTTTTTATCAGCGGAAATTACGAGAGAAAAGTTATTCTTGAACCTACGTGAAGAATTGCCATACTCTACAGCTGTTATAACTGAACAATTTGAGGAAAAAAAAGATAAGAGTTTAGTCATAAAACAGATCATATTTGTATTGAAAGATAATCATAAGAAAATAGTGCTAGGAAAAAACGGCAGTAGCATAAAAAAAATTAATATCGAGGCGCGTACAGAATTGGAAAAGTTATTTGAGTGTAAAGTTCATCTCTTTTTGTTCGTAAAAGTGCGACCTTGGACTGATCGCCCTGAGGAATATATAAGTAATGCTTAATTCTTTGTTGGTATTTGATATTGAAACTATACCAGATGTAAATTCCTGCAAGAATTTGCTGGATATTGATAACAATAGCAGTGTGGAAGAGAAAAGGGATGCATTAACAAAATATCATCTTGAAATAACAAACGGGCAAAACTCTTTTCTGCGTCAGCCCTTCCACCTTGTTGTAGTTATTAGTTTTTTACTTTGTAATATAACACGCCAGAGCGATTATGAAATGTTCACACTACAAGAAATAAGATCTGGAGGCACAGTAAACTCCAATGAAAAAGAGCTAGTAAAGGGATTTTTTAACTACATATCAGAGAAAAAGCCAAGACTAGTTTCGTTCAATGGACGCACTTTTGATATACCGGTACTGAAGTACCGTGCTATGGTTCATGGCATTCAAGCAGAATATTTTCACAAAGCTGGCGATAAGTGGAATAGTTACAATCAGAGGTACAGTAGTGATTGGCATTGTGATTTGCTTGAATCTCTCTCTGATTTTGGAGCTTCTGCAAGAATGAAGATGAACGAAGTTTGCGCAGCATTTAATCTTCCCGGTAAGATTGGAGTTGATGGTTCACAAGTTATGGACTTATATGATAGTGGCAAAATACAAGAGATTCGCGATTATTGTGAAACAGATGTGATTAACACTTATTTAATTTACTTGAGATTCATGCATTATCAAGGAAGAATTACTACAGAAAGCTATAATAAGAGCATAGAAGAACTGCTTTTGGAATGCGAAAAAAAAGAACACCTAAAGAAATTTAAAGAAGAATGGAAAATAACTTCTGGTGAAAATTTTTATATTGAATTTAAATAGAGCAATCTAATAACTGCTTCATATAGTAGTTATAAACTCCTTGTAGTAGAAAAGACATTTTGATATGCCATCTGCTTAACTTCTGCTTGTTCAAGCTTAGAAAAATTTTCTAAGTTTTTATCTTGGTATTCCTTTTTTACTTTCTCGAAAAAATTTTGCCTACCAAGAATATAATCACCTAAATTAGCAGCACAATATTGAGCATTACCTAGAACTGCACAGTTAATTCGACTTAATATTCTCGAAGGGTAGTAAAAGAGAGAAACATTATTGTTTGACCGGAAGTCATTCTCATCCATTATTTTAATGGCTTCATGATAACCATCCATTTGATGAACAAAATATCCTTCTGGTACTGATATTCTTAATTGTGCACCTACATGAGCATAACCACAAATACCAGGTGATACCGCTGGTACTGGGTCTTGTCTATGTTGAGTTACTCTAATGGTTTTTTCTTGAAGAACATCATTATAAAATTCACTAGCAGTAAGATCAAAAACTCGTGGATCACCAAAAGTTGCAACATGAACATCTTCAGCTCCTTCTGTTTTATTGAGGCATAAAGCAGCTATCTTAGCAATAGCTCCTCCCATACTGTGACCTGTGAGATTAATTTTAAAATCCTTGATTTCTGATCCCTGTTTTTCAGCATGAGATTTCAAAATGCCATACAGATTAGGCCATGAATCCATAAATGAATTATAGAAACCACAATGAATTCTTCCACCTTCAGGTAAAAATTCCGAAGTAGCAAAAAGTACATTTATATCAGTAATTCCATCATTAAAACTCTGGCTCAGACGAGTACCATGGTAAGCTATTGTTATTTCTTTGCCTTTTATAAAAACGTGACCAGCATCTTTTTCAAAGCTATTACCAAATGGAATAATTTCATAACCTTCGCTGATGAGTTCAGCTCTAGTTTTATACATTTTTTCAGTAGATGGAACAATTTCAAAATCTTCTACAATTTCAAATTCAGTTTTGTACGCTCTTTGAGCTAGGTTGTTACATCTTTTTTTACTTAATTTACCATCATCATCGCCATAGCTTATCTTGCAGAAATTACCCATTTCTAATAATTTCTCTCTATCAAATCCTGCAATTTTTACAATACTTTCATCTATTTTATAGTCAGAAGGTAAAGAACATGGCTCATTTGGATCAGCACGATTTATAAATTCATAATCTTCAATGATCTCAAATTCATCGTCATATTCTTTCATCTCGTATTTGCCATCATCTACTGAGATAGAGTCTGGCTGTTCAGTATTACCTGGCTCTGAGCCTGTAGCAGCACCTGTAGTGCTAAACCAATTGCGTAAAAAACTAAAATCCATAAGTACCCCAATCTGTCAAAAATAAAACAATAATCTACCAACTGTAATACAAATTAATATTATTGTCAACAATTTATATTAATAATTTAATCTTTTTATGCTTTTACTTTGAGTAAATTTTACTTCCATAGAATAAGTATAGAGTTATAATACACTAACAAGCAAACCTCTGTACTAAATTTTGGTTAATATACACGTTGAGCGTATTAAGAAAGTTGCTTTTAAAGTATTGCATTTTACTTTTATTTTCGCTATAAGGTTGCTTTAAGTTGGATTTTCAACACCTTTATACTATTTATGTTATGATTTTAAAATTTTTTGGGGGCACTTCATGAAAAAATCTATTTATACTAGAACTGCTCTAGCTTCTCTATTGACTTTATGTTCTTTCAGTGGCTTTGCTGCTGACTTTTCTGACGAGAGTATGAAGGAAGTAAAAAAGCAAGAGAGTAACGAGTCAATCAAAACTTCTGGAAAGATGGAAGTGATGAAGACGTCAAATAAGAAACTAAAAGAAAAAATGGACAGGATATGTAATGCTGATCCAAGAAAAAAAGCCGAGGAGCTTAAGAAAAAAGAAGAACTAAGATTAGCAGCTGAGCAGAAGAAAAAAGAGGAGTTAAAATTAGCAGCTGAACAAAAGAAGAAAAAAGAAGAGTTAAAATTAGTAGCAAAACAAAAGAAAAAAGATGAAATTAGGCTAGCAAAAGAGAAAAAAGCAAAGCTTATAGAGGATTCAAAGGCGAAAGCTCTAAGCGCTAAAAATTCTAATGTAGAAAAGTCAAAAATTAAGGGTTCTAAAACTAAGAATGCTAAAATTGAAGCTAAAGATATAAAAAAGGATGTAAAAGTTGTTAACAGCAATACAGAGGAAAAAGGTAAGGCAAGTCCTGTTGTTTCAGTTGGTGGGGTTGATATTATCAATACCAATCAAGGGGATGGTTTAAGAATAACTTTCGGTGGCGTTGTTGATTCTCAAGGCTATGGTAACCATGGGCTAAGTGGCTATAACCATTATAATGTTATGCCAGGTAAATCTACAGATTATTTTAACAATACTCCAGATAGTATAAAAGGAGCAAATCCAATATTTCCTAAAGGGATAGGGAATATTGGTGATTACAGTGAAAACATGGGCATGATTTCAGATGCAATATTGCACTTAAGAGCTGAAAATAAAAATGAGGATATTGGTCTTCGTTATGGTGCCGATGTACAATTCCATGTTCCAGTTACTGAAGGTAAAGGAGCATCACAAGGCGTGAATGCTGCAAGAGGTAGAAGTGCACATGTGTTTTTGAATTCAAAATATGGTGATCTGAAACTTGGCTATCAGTTTGGTCCTGAGTCTCTGATGAGACTTGATGCAACAAGAATTGCAACTGTTGATGGAGCTGCAGATAGTGATTGGTTCAGAAAAGTAAACTTAGAAGGAAGTGCTGCAAACTTCCCATTTTACGTAACACCACGTCTTTACACTGAAAGCTTCTCGAGCGAGAGCGAAAAACTCTCCTTCCGTATGGCAGGAAAATACAACAAAGACGTTATGACCACATTGCCGTTTAGAGCTGCTTACTACTCACCAAATTATATGGGTGCAAGATTTGGTCTTAGCTACTCACCTCGCTATGATAGTGGTTTATCCGTTGTAAAAGAAATAGATTCAGTTCTTTCTAAAAATGCTCAAAAGCAAGATGAGGTAAAGCATAAGGAAACGTTAAGACATGTTGGACCAGATTACGAGCATATAATAAGTGCTGGTGCATCATATGAATATGACTTTAGTAAACATAATGTAAAAGTTAAAACTTCCGTAGTTGGTGAATATGGGTTTTCAAAGCAACCGAGTAAAGATAAGCACCTTTATAATGAGTTCATAGAATACAATAATCTGGCAGGCATTAATTTGGGTGCAAGCGCTGATTATAAGATTGATGAAGATCAAAGTGTAAAATTCGCTGCTTCTTTTGCATGTTTAGGCAAATCTGGTCAACCTAAGAGTATCAAGGAACTCGACCTTGCTTCAAAAGAATATAAAGAGACTACTGATATTGCTAGAAAAAATGGCTTAAAGCAATTTAATGATAACAATACCATGTATTGGACTGCAGGTGCTGGTTATCAATATGATAATATCTATACAAGCTTGACATACTTTGGCAGTACAATGAATGATAAAGATATGCTTCATGATATTGCACTTGGTGTTCAGTATGATCTATCTTCTTGCAATAAGAGCAAATTTGTTCCTTATGCAGCCTTACATTATTTTATGACTGATGAAAAAAGTGCGCTGAAAGATCAAAAAGATGCTGAGGTACCTTCTAATACAGGAATTCTTCTACTCACTGGTGTGAAGTTTTCTTTCTAGTTATTTAACAATACACACCACAGCTTGAATGTGGTGTGTGTTTTCACTATGCACTTTCAAAATGTTGAAAAAATTTCCAATATATGATATAATAGCTAAAACTAGGAAGTAATAATCTAATGAGTATAACAGTAAATCTTGATGGGGAGTTCGAGAAAATAGTGCAGTCTCATTCCATATTGCAAAATCGTTCTGTACCGCAACAAATCGAGCATTGGGCTAAGATTGGTCAGATTGTTGAAGATAACCCTGAGCTCAGCTATAACATCATCAAAGAAATCCTTTCAGGCATTGAGGATATCAAGTCAGGTAATGTTGAGGAGTATAAGTCCACAAAATTTTGAAGATTCTTCTCACCAACACTTTTAAGCGGTCAATGAAGAAGCTGCACAATAATCAACTACCCAAACTTGAAGAAGCCATCAAACAAATTCAAGGTAACCCATATATTGGAGAGCTAAAGTAAGGCGATCTTGCAGGTGTTCGCGTGTATAAATTCTCTATTTTTAATCAACTGACATTATTAGCCTATATTCACAACGAACAAAATAACATATTAACACTTCTTGCATTTGCTCCACACGAAAATTTTTATAGAGATTTGAAAAAACAAGTGTAGCTAAATGCAGGTATGCCATTATTTATAAGAGGCAACTATGCAAACCAAATTAAAAAACCATTTAGCTGGAGAATTACTTACCATCGCTACTTGCTGGAAATTAACACTTGTAGGTGGGAAAGTAATGGGATTTACCGACTATGACGAAGATTTAAATGTCAATAATATACTCTATAAATCTTCAAGTGGGTTTACAGCTAGTAGCATAATATTAAATAGCGATTTGAGAACTGATAATCTAGAAATTGAAGGAATATTAAATAGTGCCGATATTAAAGAAAAAGATGTTTTATCAGGAAGGTATGACTTTGCAAATATTGAAATATTTCTTGTGAATTATAAAGATTTGAGTCAGGGAATTATGAATTTGCATGCAGGAACTTTTGGTAAAGTAACATTAAATAGTGGGAGGTTTATCGCTGAAATTAGAGGTATTACGACAAAGCTTGAGAGAAGCATAACAGAGCTATATTCTCCTGTATGCAGGGCACAATTTTGCGATGATAGATGTAAAGCTGATGCTAAAAAGTTTAGTAGAATGAGCACAATTACTAAAGTGATAGATGAAAGAAGATTTGAAGACACTAATTTAATCGAAAGTGATGGATATTATAAGCACGGAGTGGTAAAATTCTTTAGTTCAGCAACATTTGAAGTTGTAGTTAAAGAGTACAAAAATAAAGTAGTTACATTATTTGCTTCTCCTCCATATCAAATTTCTGCTGGGGATAAATATTCAATAATTGCAGGTTGTGATAAAGCGTTTTTAACGTGCAAAAACAAGTTTAACAATACTGTGAATTTCCGTGGCGAACCATATATACCAGTTGTTTAGCAGCATAATTTTTAATATTATGAATAAGTATGGAAAGGTGGCTGAGCGGTCTAAAGCACACGCTTGGAAAGCGTGCACATATGAAAATATGTCGGGGGTTCGAATCCCCCCTTTTCCGCACATTATTTCTAGTATAACATAGGATTTTCCGTTTTGTTCTTGAACGTAATAACCATATAGCATTAGCACTTCAGCTCCGCAATTTTTCAGAGTCATCTACGTCAATAAAAGAATAGAGTTATCAAGTTGCAGAGCCTTCTTGATTTTTGATGACGAAGAGTAGTTGTTATCATAGAAATACAATCCAGTAGCCAGCATACCTTCCCTATTCCTAACAATATCTTGCAATACTATACTTAGTCTGTGTCATTTCTCACGAGCATCAGCAAAAGCCAATGCCCCTACATACCCGACCTACCATAATCTGTCAATATAATTCTTTATTGAAAATTTCGGAAGACAAAAAAGCCTCACACTTTTTTATTAAATAGACATGTAATCTTATTCATCCAAAGATGATTCCATTATTGTCTTTTGTGGATCAAATGGTTCTAGAACTTAGATCATATATATTATTACATCTTGCCTTGCATATAGATCGCCCGGCAGGATTATACCAATCATGTATCTCTTCACATTTTCTGTGGCAAAGATTATGGTCACGTGCTTTTTGCTCGTCTACCCAAGAAAATAATTTTTGTGTAGATTCTTGCATCTTACTTTCACTCGTAAAAGGATAAGTATGGTAGTTTTGTGTATTTTTTGACATAATATTCTTCTTAATTAAAAAACTAACATAATATTATTATATCAGTATTAATATAATGTTAATCTTAGTATAACTATTTCGCTTTCTTTATTGAAAATTTCATGGAAATGTTGTATAATTGTGCAATAGTAGAACTTGGTAAAACTTATGGCAAACGCTAATTTAGCTTTCAGTAAAGAAACTTTACAGCATCTTGCTGAATTATCTGAACTTACTAAGCAACCTGCTCAAGCATTAGCAGAAAAACTACTTAAAGAAGCAATCAAGCTTGAAATTGAAGACTTTTTAGTGTCTAAAATTTCTGATGAGCGTGATGTTGAAGGTGCAGAAACAGTCGATTTTGAAGATATTAAGTGGGATTAGAGCATTATAAAGTTAAGTCTCTCAAAAGTGTTGTTGAAAGAGATTTACCAAACCTTCAAAAAACAATAAGGCTAAGAATCCAAAAGGCTATAAAAGAACGTCTTACAGTTGACCCAATAAACCTCGGTGAACCATTACATCACAACCTAAAAGGACATAGAAGACTAAGAGTTGGTGAATACCGTATAATTTATAGAGTAAATCAATTAGAACAAATAGTGACTATCACAGAGATAGGACATAGATGTGATATTTATAAAAAATAAATATAAACATTAAATATACATTATACAGCCCTTCTTCCTGATCCATTCTTCACCTTAGGTGGCTTTGCTCAGCTCAAAAATAACTCATTTTTTGACTATACCCCTATAATTTTACTACTCTACAGACTATAAAATCGATGCTAATAACGGATTAGAGATAACCGTTTCAAAGAATCGCAGTGGCTCAACCGGAAAGGTTACAGTAAGTTAATACTGGAAGGATATTAGTATGGAGCCTCAGACTCGTAAATGTCTTTTCTGTGTTTTATTGAAACACTTCATACTTTGCAGCATTTACATGATACGATAATCGCCAGTTCTCAGTCTTCTGTATCCTTTGAGTTTGTAACAAAACGATTCACCAAAATCAATTGGATTAACTGTAAGTCGCTCTTTTACTATCTCTTCAACTCTTAACTTTATTGTTTTTGGAAAAGCTCTTCTTACCAACATTTTTCAGGAATTTAATCTTATCGCGCTTTAGTCCCACCTATAGTGGTAAGATTATCTACTTATTCTTATATGGGAATTTACCAACTATTAAGACATTAAGTGTAATAAAAATATATTCTAATAGTATGGAAAAATAAAATGACATTTGAACAATCTATAAAAAATGGCGTTATAAATTTACATAATTTGCGTAGCAAAACAATAGGTGAGCTTATCGATTGTTTAAAAACAAGAGACGATATCAAAGAATTTGCTTTTCAAGATGATGATACTGATCATAGTATACAATATAGGAAAGGTAGAAATATTAGTAATAATATGAAACTTAGGTGTATAGGTGCAGCAATTGGTTTAGTTGCTGGTCTAGTTGCAGCATGTTATTTAGGGCAAGAAACTTTAACTCTTATCGGTGTTTCTGGTGTAGTGTTGATTGCATTTGCTATAGTTGGTGCATTACTTGGAGCTGGAGCGGGCTATGTCGTAGGTAAATGCCTTGACAAAATTAAGGTTACAAATATGCAAGGAGAAAGAAGTTGTTAAAGGTTCGTGTTATATTCTGAATTTCTTTCAATACTTAAAGATTTACAATCAGAGCAAACCACTTGGCCACGTGGAACTGATTTCAGCTCATCAGTTGAAACTTTACTTGAGCAGAATATGCATTTTATTTTATCACTTGGGGCGAGTGAGTGATCAACAGCAATTCTATCATCAAAAACAAAACACTCGCCTTCCCAATTACCACTTTTATTACCAGTTTTTTCAAGATAGGAAAGAATACCGCCTTTAAGATGGTAAACATCTTTAAATCCAAGGCTTTTCATATATGCTGTAGATTTCTCACATCTGATTCCACCAGTACAGTACATAGCTACTTTCAGGTCTTTACTCTCAGAAAATGACTCTGCCCACTGAGGAAAATCGCGAAAACGCTGAGTGTGTGGATTGATTGCATTTTTAAACTTGCCTAGTTTTACTTCGTATTCATTTCGTGTGTCTATCACTAAAACATCAGATTGAGAGACAAAATCATCCCAATGCTCTGGATCAACGTACTGGCCTCTAACGGAAGTACCGAGATTACTTACACCAAGATTCACAATTTCTCTTTTTAATCTCACTTTCATCTTACTAAACGGTTGGTATCCTGCCACACTCTCTTTCCACGTAAGACCTTTTAGCCTGTCATCAGAACGTAGAAAATCGAATATTTTATCAATCGCGTTTCTTTCACCAGATACGGTTGCATTAATACCCTCTTCTGCAAGGAGTATAGTACCCTTTAATTCGACATTGTCGCATGCAACTTTTATTTCATCTTTCATGTCATAATAATTAGAGAGTTTTACAAAATGATAGAAAGTTGCAATGACAAAACTCATAATTAATTAGTTTATCGATTTAAAACATAATATATAAAATTATGAAGATATTCAATAGGACGGCTGTTAATTACTGGATATCTTTAGTTTTTGCATATAACATTTTAATATCAAATATAGATTCAAGTTAATGTTTCTGAGAGTATTTAAAAATATATTCTTGTTTTTAGTAAGTGTATTATTTGTCTGCCCTATACTATCGTTAATATCGATTCTATTTACAGAATCAGCAACCTCTGGATGGGTAATTAGTAGACTTTTTCCTGAATATATACTCAATACGTTGATTTTGATGGTAGGAGTAGGGTTAATATCCTTTATATTTGGAGTAATTCCAGCTTGGCTTACTACATTTTTTTCGTTTCCCGGAAGTAGAATTTTTGAGATTGCCTTATTCTTTCCGATATCAATTCCTGGATATATAGTATCGTTTGTTTATGTAAACACGTTAGAGTTTTCAGGTCCAATTCAGAGCTTGTTAAGAGATACTTTTCAATTGAGCAAAGGTAACTATTGGTTTCCCGAGATCAAATCCCTAGGTGGTGGAATATTAGTAATGGGATTTAGTCTATATCCATACGTTTATATGTTGGTCCGCTCAAGTCTAAAGAGCGTTAGTAACTCAGTCACTATTGCATCAACACTTGGGTTCTCCTCATTACAGAGTCTGTTTTCTGTCATCATACCCTCCATACGTCCATCAATTATAGCTGGGTTATCCTTGGTACTAATGGAAGTAATTACAGATTTCGGCACACCACAGTTTCTTGCTATCGATACTTTCACGACAGGAATATACCGTACTTGGTTTTTACTGCATGACAAATATTCAACTACTGTTTTGGCAGTTGCAGAGCTGATTTTCGTTGCAACACTAATAGTTATCGAGAAAAAACTACAAAAAAGAGAAATATCTTACTCTTCAATCAATACTAATGCAGATTATCACAATAAACGTAGTATAAACGGTTCTATATCGTTGATCTTTTCTTATCTTATGTGTTTATTGCCGATATTAATAGGCTTTATTTTACCAATGATTCCACTTATATATTGGAGCATAGAGAAAGGCTTTTTCATATACGAAGCAAGATTTTATAATATAATAACAAACAGTATTAGTTTATCATTTATTACCGCGCTAATCTCGATCAGCATTGCAATAATTATTGGATATACAGCACGTAAAAATAAGGTAATAAGCAATATAGCACGTCTCATTTCTCTTGGATATGCAATTCCAAATGCAATTATTGCAATTAGCATAATAATGTTTTTAAGCAGAATATCTTCTTTCATTACTCAATATATTGTAGAAATTAGCTTGGTAGGAACTATTGGCGCATTAGTTTACTCATATTTATTTCGTTTTTTTGCTATATCTTTCAAGGCGATAGAGTCGGGACTCAAAAAAACACCAAATGAAATTGAATGGACTGCATATACTATGGGTCATGGGCCTATTTCCACGTGCCTGAATATTCATATTCCCCTTATCAAGAAAAGCATACTATCGGGATTTCTGCTCGTGTTTATGGATACGGTAAAAGAACTCACGGCAACACTAATTATCAGACCATTTAATTTTGAAACTATATCAACTAGAATATATGAACTTGTCAGCGATGAGCGTTACAGAGAAGCTGCCCCATTTTCGTTAATGATAGTTATTATAGGTTTAACCTCTACAATAATCTTATTCACACTTGATGATAAGAATCAAAAATAAACTATTTTGCATCTGTTCAGCAGAGTAACAAAATAAGATAGACGAAAAAGACAACTATAGAAGCAAATGGTCAGTGCTTTCGTGTTTATCAACTTAGTTGGATCTCAGTATCAGCTACTCGGATGACACTATGGAAGCTCAAATGACAAAACAGAAGCATTGGTTTCAGATGCACTTAAACAAATACACTATCTTGATGATCAATGAGGTCTAGTGTTAACGTATGGACTGTCTAAGGAAAAGGGTGGTACCATAACATCAAAGGTTTTTATGCTCTCTTCGTTCAGAAATTCATATTTACCCTGCATTATTCCTGATGGTGTATTTAAGTATGTTCCACTTGTATATTTGAATACCTCTCCAGATTTTATTACAGGTTGTTCTCCAATAACACCGACTCCGGCAATTTCATTTACTTTGCCCTCATGATCTATTATTCGCCAATAGCGACTTAATAATTGAATGGTTGATGAGCTTTTGTTTTTTATCTTAACATTATACATCCATACGTAACAATTTTCATAAGGAATGGATTGCTCTTCAATGTAAATTGGCAAAACTGTAACTTCAATAGAATTAGTAATAAGTATGTATTTCATGGTCATCGTAAAGTGTTCATGATAAAAATTTAACACACTTCAATTATACACTTTTTTCATAGATTTTCCAAGCATATTATCGTACTCTAACTAGGAAATATTAATCTACATGATGAACAAAACAGATTCACTGGATAAAAAAGTGATAGGAATAATAGGAAGTGGGCAATTAGGTAAAATGACTGCTATCGCTGCAATAAAACTTGGGCACAAAACGCATATTTTTGCCAGTGCCAAAAACGATCCAGCTTGTTCTGTTGCTGATGATTTAACAATAGCAGACTTCTGTGATAAAAGGGCACTTGAATCTTTTGCACAGAGTGTGGATTTAGTCACTATTGAGTCTGAAAATATTCCATGTAGTGCAATTGATATTGTGTCGCAGCATACAGATTTTTATCCAGGCAAAAAGGCGTTACACATTTCGCAAAATAGGCTGAGAGAGAAAGATTTTATTAGAGATTTAAGCATAAAAACTGCTGATTACAAAAGTATACAAAATTATAATCAGCTACTAGAAAGCAGTGAAACTTTTGGCTATCCAATAAGGCTAAAAACAACAGAAATGGGTTATGATGGAAAAGGACAATATGTGATTGAAAATGATTCTGAACTGAAGCAATTTGCTTCCTTCGATTGGAATACACAATATATTCTGGAAGCAAGTGTCGACTTATTGAAAGAGATTTCGATAGTTATTGCAAGAGATCAAAATGGTAAGGTGGTCTTTTTTCCTATAGCAGAAAATTGTCATGTTGATGGCATACTTGATACTTCAACAGCACCAGCTAAAATAGATAATAAATTAACTCAAGAGGTACAAAAAACTGCAGAGAAAATAGCAACTGCGCTTGATGTAGTAGGAATTCTAGCTATTGAATTTTTCATCACTCAAAATCATGAATTACTAGTTAATGAACTGGCCCCAAGACCCCACAATTCTTGCCACTGGAGCTTGGATGCATGCAACGTTAGTCAATTTGAGCAGCTAGTTAGGATAATATGTGGGCTACCTATGCAGGAAGTAGTATTACGCTTTTCTTGCATGACAAAAAATATAATAGGTAATGATATATATGATTCTCACAAATATTTGAGCAACGAAAAAGCTAGTTTAACCATATATGGGAAAAAAGAGGTTAGGGACAAGCGTAAAATGGGTCATGTCAATATAGATTTAAGTTATTGAGCTATAAATGCTCTTTGATCAAGATCTCCAAGATCTGCACTATATTTAGTGCTGCACCTTTGCGTAGATTATCAGCTACTATCCACATATTTAATCCGTGTTTAACGGTATCGTCTTGTCTAATACGTGATATGTATACGGCATCCTCTTGCACAACATCAATCTGAGTCATATATCCACCATCTTCGCGCTTATCTTGCACTAAAACTCCATCGTCTTCACTGAGCATTTCACGAGCTTCTTCTTCAGTTATATGCTGATCAAATTCTACATTTACTGCTATAGCATGACCAACAAGAACAGGTACTCGGACACAAGTTGCAGTTACTTTTATATCCTCTTCTAAAATTTTTTTTGCCTCCTCTTGCATTTTCCACTCCTCTTTTGTAGAACCATCTTCCATGAACTCTCCTATATGAGGAATGCAATTAAATGCTATTTGCTTAGGAAATATTTCAGGTTTTTTAGCTTCATTCATAAAGATTTTTTTTGTCTGATTGTAAAGCTCATCCATTGCTGCTTTACCTACACCAGAAGTTGATTGATAAGTTGAAGCAACGATTCTCTTTATTTTTGCTTTTTGGTGTAATAAATGTAATGCCAGCAACATTTGTATTGTAGTACAGTTTGGATTAGATATTATATTATGGTTTTTATATTCCGTAATTTTATCTTTGTTGATCTCTGGAATAACTAGTGGCACGCCTTCTTTCATCCTAAAATAGGAAGTGTTATCTATCACAACGCACCCAGCCTCAGTTGCAATTGGTACGTATCTCTCAGAAACATGAGATTCTGCACAGAAAATGGCTATATTAGTTCCAACGAAGTCATAATCCTCAAGGCATAAAACTGTTAACTCTTTGTCACCAAAACTCACCTTTTTTCCCTTTGATTTTTTCGATGCAAAAGCAACAACAGAATCTATCGAAAATTTTCCCTCTTTTTGAAATTCAGCAAGCATGGTCAATACCTCATATCCTACTCTTCCTGTTGCTCCAATAACTGCAATCTTACATACCATATAAATAAACCTCTGATTTTAAAGCTATATTATATTTTTACTGATAAAATTTACAATTACTTTAATATTTTTACCTTGCAATTAACCATAATTTAGTTATAATTATAAGATACTAGTAATATTGCATGGTAGAATGAAATGAGTAAAAAACATGATGACACTAAGGTCAAACCTGCAGTATCTGCATTTCAAAAGCCTGAAAAAGTCAATAGATTAGAGATTCAAAATGTTCTTTCGAAAAAAAGCAAGCCAGCAATAAATTTTGATGATAAAAAGTATGGTGTGAAAATTTCTAAGATAGACCAGCATCTTTCAAACAAGAAGCAAGTATCTTTTGGATTAAGAGATTTTTTAAGTTCAATACCAATAATAGGAAGATTTTTAGTGAAAATTTTCACGCCTGAAAAAGAAGAGTATAAAAAACTGCAATCGCAAATAGGTCTTTCTAATAAAGCAAAAAATGAGACCTACATAGATAATAAACGCACAGAAGAAGTAGGTAGCAAACTTGAGAATGGTAATGTTGAAAAAGTAGATAAAGAGAAAAAAAACCTTGGACCATAAGTACTGATCATTTAAAGCGTAGCTCTAGTTACTGAGCTTGTTGTACAGAGATTTTACGATACCAAAGTAAATAAATGGGTATGCCGCTTGCAGTAAATAAGCTTGCAATTAGCGAGGTATTTACAGGGGTTTCTAATATCACCCAACAACAAAAGGTTGTTGCTATGCTACCAATTAAAAGCTTATAACAACTCCTCTCCTTTATAATAACCTTTAGAAAGGCAAAACAGCATGTAAGATAAACGAACAAAAATGAAATTACAGAAAAGTCAATAATCGACGTAATCTGTTGAGCAAAATTATTGTTTGAAGTGAGAATTAGTAAAGTTGCAGTGCCAACTGAGCTAATTATTATTCCCCAAAAGGGAGCACCATGCTTGTTCCTTTTAGCAAAAAATTTTGGCATAAGTCTATCTTCTGCAAGACCAAAGGCAACCTGTCCGCTAGATAAAACCCAGGCATTTAGACTACCAACACAAAAAATGAATGCAATTATAGAAATAATTAAATGCCAATTACCAGAGAACATAATTTTTATTGCCTCAACATATGGTGCTCTTGAATTTGCTAGGTCATTTCCATTTATTAACCCCATAATCGCAAAATTATTGATAAAATATATAATAGCAACACAAATTGTGCCAAGCACTACAGCTTTTGGTATAGTTTTAGCTGGGTTATCAACTGACCCTGCAGGCGCTGTTGCCAATTCAAGTCCAATAAAACACCATAGAGTAAGGAGTGTAGAACGAGCAAGAATTTGCGATGTTGTAAGACTTAAGATTTCTTCACTTATAATAAAATTACCTCTATCGAAAAAAAACAACGCTGCTACAGGTATTGCAAGCAATACAGCAACCTTCATAACTGTGAGTAGAAACTCAACGCGCCCTGCAGTAGCTATTCCCCTTAAATTTATTAATGTAATGATTGCAAATAACAACAGCTCTAAAAACAAACGCATGCTTTTGACATCTTCATGGAAAAATGGTGTAAGATAGCCAACACCCACAACTATTAAAGCTGTTGTGCTGATCCATGAGATTACCCAATACGTCCAACCAACAAAGAAAGCTGCGGCAGAACCAAAGGTATGTTTCACATAAACGTGAGGACCTCCAGTTTCTGGAAACTTTGCACATAGTGTAGCAAAGACTAGTGCAAGAGATACAGCACCAGCTCCTGATATCATCCAGCTTATAAGGCTATAAGCACCATATGGAGCAAGGCTAACCGGAAGCATGAATACTCCAGAGCCGATCTGACTACTAATGACTAAAGCAAAAACAGCCCAAAAACCTATTTTATTTGACACAATACCTCTTAATTCTATTAATGTAAGCCAGTAGTATAGCTTAAGAATTTTAGCAAATAAAAAATTTAAGTTAAGTTTTTAGTTTATGATACCAAAGTAGATAAATAAGCGTGCCGCTTAAAGGGAATAGGCTTGATATTAACAATGTTTTTATAGAAGTCTCGTATACTATCCAGCAGCAAAAAAGTACAGCCACGCCTCCAATTAAAGATTTGCAGTATTTTTTTTCTTGAATGATAACCTTAAGAAAAGCAAGGCTACATGATAAATAGATAAACAAAAATGACACTACAGAGATATCAATTATTGAAGTTACTTGCTCAGCAAAACTTTTGTTTGACGTTAAGATAAGTAAAACTAACACTCCCAAAGTACTTAGTATTATTCCATAAACAGGAGCATCATGCTTATTTTTTTTGGCAAAAAATTGCGGCATTAACTCATCTTTTGCAAGGCCTAAGGTGACTTGCCCATCAGCTAAAAACCAAGCATTTAAATTACTTACAGAAACGATAAAGGCAACAACAGAAATAATTAAATGCCAATTACCTGGAAACATAATTTTTATCGCATCAACATATGGTGCTTTTGAACTAGCTAGTTCATTACCACTTATCAATCCCATAATTGAAAGACTATTGATGAAATATATCACAGCAACACAGACTGTTCCAAGCACTATAGCCCTTGGTATTGTTTTAGAGGGATTATTGACAGATCCTGCAGGTGCCGTTGCTGATTCAAGCCCAATAAAACACCATAAAGTAAGGAGTGTAGAACGAGCAAGAGTTTGCGATATTGTAAAGTTTGATACTTCCTCACTTACAATAAAATTATTTCTATCAAAGAAAAATAGCCCTGCTATGGGTATTGCAAGAAGTGCGATAATTTTAACAATGGTTAGCAGAAGCTCAACACAGCCAGCAGTAGTTACTCCCCTTAAGTTTATTAGCATAATAGCTAAAATTAATATTATTTCTAAAAGCAAACGTACATCTTGTATATCATTATGAAAAAGGGGAGCTAAATAACCGATACTTGCAATCGTTACAGCAGTTGAGCTAACCCACGAACTTACCCAATATGTCCAACCAACAAAAAAAGCTGCTGTAGAACCAAAAGCATGTTTCACATAAATGTGTGGTCCCCCCGTTTCTGGAAATTTTGCGCAAAGTGAAGCAAAAACCAAAGCAAGGGATATAGCGCCAAATCCTGATATCACCCAGCTTATGAGGCTATAAGCGCCATAAGGTGCAAGGCTAATTGGGAGCATAAAAATTCCAGAGCCGATTTGGCTACTAATCACCAAGGCAAGGACAGCTAAAAAGCCTATTTTATTTGACACGACAATTTTTAATTTTTATCTAAATATATTAACAATATATTTGAAGCTCAGAAATTTCAATTGGTCTTTTTAATTTGCATTTTTTAATCTAAGAATATAATGAGAAGTATATTAATAGATTATTAAGAGGTAGGGTGTGACTCCAAGATTAAGAGATTTTTTGATTATTTGTGGGGGTATTTTATTGTTTGTTTCCGCTATTGCAGCGATAATTTTACTTGACTGTTTGCTTGAGATCCTCTTTGGTGTGCTTTTTGAATTTCTTCTTGCTAAAACTTCAAGTGAAATATTAGCTTTTTTGGGAACACTTGCAATTTTTCTAGCTGTTGGCGTTTCGTGTTACGGATTGCATAAGCTCTGTTCTATTTTTACAGAAAGGATTACAAGCAGCTATCAGTCTTTCAAAAATGAAAATAGTGATGATAACATTTTTTCTGAAGTATATAATGACCCGACAATAGGGTTAAAAGATAAGATTCTGTTTTTTTCTATATACTCAATATATTGTATCCAATTACCATTTTTGTATTGTTCATCGAAGATATCAGAGCTTAGCAGAACATTATCAAATAGTAGAGCGTTGAGTCTTAGAATATGTTTAGTGCTTATTAATACTATATTATTGATCCCAGTAGCACTTCTTGAGTTAATAAAGTATCCATTGATAAAGCTCTTCTCGCCTCTGGGTTTAAGTGTAAAGCAAATGAGCTTTTTGTTTAATGTAAGTGATGTAAGCACCGGCAGTCAGAGTGTTCATACGAGTAGTTTTCAGCAAAGTATTATTGAGTGTGCCAAAAAATTAAAGGAAGAACATGGTACTCCATCAAGTGAGCTGGATGAAGAATTTAAAAGTTATATAAGAGGTTTGACAAATCCTCAGAAAGAACTGATAGCACCTTATTTGAAACTAGATGGTTATGAAGAAGGAGAATGGGTAAGATGGTAGATTCTAAAACCGGACTGACATTAACACAGGCCATAAATTTAGTTTTAATTGCAGCAAGAAAGCAAAATGCAGATGTAGAGCTATTGAAATCCATATTGCTGGTTCGTTTTGAGGAAAGTAATCGCCAGTGTGGCCCTGGAATGCTTAATCGTATCATTTATGCATTAAGTGGCCTTGAAGCAGAAAATAATTTTGCAGCTCAACTAGAACCTCAGATAATAGGAGAGTTGGCAGGTAATGCTACTAAAAAGTTTCTTGAGCAATCTGTAGATAAGCACTACTTTAAAATAAAGATTTTAAAAGAAAAGTTTGACGACTTATATTCGCTAGGTTCTGGAGTGGATTTGAGCAATGCAAATGATGAAGTAAAGGAAGGAATTTCTCATATGAGAGATGCTATAAAAGAATTTGTGTTTAAAGAATTATATGTGAAGTTTTATAATGACTATGGAGAACATATTCGAAGAGGGCAAATAAAACAAAGGCTGAGAGAATTAATAACAGATGAAGTCATAGATGCAGCAATATCTTATAAGATAGACGAGATAGAAGTTCCTGCAGAACCATCTACTTATCTTGAAAAGATGAAAGCATTTTTTGCAGGGCATACAAGATTCTCTGCTGCTTAAAGCTCTAAGACTTGTCTAAGCTTTGATTGTCAGTTAGGCGTGAAGCTAAAATTGGTATTTATAATTAACTCACAGCAAACTAAACGATGGCAATCTGGCCGTCTTCTAATTTTTCCTTATTGATTTGTAGCAGATTCTTTGTTATGGTTATGAAAAGAAACTTCAAACCTCATCAGTGTACTTTGATAGCTGAATATTGAATATGATAATATTGATAACAAACGATGATGGTTTTGAAAGTGAAGGAATAAGATTACTTAAAGAGATTGCACAGAATTTTGCATCAGAAATATGGATAGTGGCGCCAGATGCTGATAGGAGTGGAGCTGCAAGATCTCTTGATTATCCAGTGAAACAGTCTATTAAAATAAACCAACATAGTGAAAGGGAGTTTAGTGTATCTGGTACCCCTGCAGACTGTATCATTATTGCACTAAATAAGATTATGAATAAAAAACCAGACTTAATATTGTCTGGAGTAAATATTGGATCAAATGTCGGAGATGATATTTGCTACTCAGGAACAATTGGTGCTGCAATGGAAGGTGCTGCAAGATTTATACCTTCTATTGCACTAAGCCAAGCTTATCGTAACGAAATAAACTGGTACAATACAAGGATTTTTGCATCAAAGATTATCGACAAGCTAGTTAAAGTTGGTTGGCCTAAAAATATAGTGATGAGTGTAAATTTTCCTGCTACAGAAAAAGTGAAAGGAGTAGAATTTGCTGAGCAAGGTGAATACAACATTGATGGGGATTTAACTTTTACTGAAAATTCGAATGGTTCTTTAAGCTTAAATTGGTCTCGGGAACACTCAGGCAGTGGTAGTGTAGATAAAATAAAAGGAGGTTTTATTATTATTACACCGATAAAATTAGATTTTACAGATTATGATATATTAAATGCTATGAAAAATTCTTGTGCAGAGGAATTTTCTTCTATAGCTAACACTCCTATTGCTTCTGATTAGATATTTTCTACGATTTTATCGCGAGCAATCATTTTTTCTTCACCCGTGTCCATGTTTTTAATTTTTAAAGTTTTACTGCTTAGCTCTTCATCACCAAAGATTAATACAACTTTTGCATTTGCTTGATTTGCTTTTTTCATTCGGGTTTTTAGAGTTCCACTATATTCGTAAATCACATATAAACCATTTCTGCGTAATTCACTTGCAAGTGTTAGAGCATGTTCTTCAGCTTCTCCACCGATTGGAATTATATAAATAGGCCTCTCTTTTTTTTCAGCATAGTTGATTAATTCCATTATACGCTCAATCCCCCCTGCAAATCCTATTGCTGGAGTGTGTTTTCCACCTACTGAAGATACTAGATTATCGTATCTTCCACCGGCAAAAACTGCTCCTTGTGCACCTAAATCTTCTGTGACAAATTCAAATACTGTGTGACAATAATAGTCTAGACCTCGAACTAATTTGCTATTTACAGTGTAAGGTATGCCAAGAGCTTGCAGTCCATTTAACACCTGGTCAAAGAAATATGAAGATTCTTTTGTATAATAATCACTGATTTTTGGTGCGTCAGAGATTATTTCTTTATCTGTCTTATCCTTAGAGTCTAATATTCTGAGTGGGTTTTTAATCAATCTATTTTGACTATCTTCTGATAGGTCATTTTGAAACTTTTTTAAATACGATATCAAAGCTTCTCTATACTTACTTGTTGTTTCACTATCACCCAAAGAGTTGACTTCCAGTCTTACATTCTCATTGATGCCAAATTCAGTGAGTAAATGCTGAGCAAGTGATATCAATTCAATATCAGCTTTCGGATCTTCTATGCCAAAAATCTCAAAATTTATCTGATGAAATTGCCTTTGTCGTCCCTTTTGTGGTCTTTCGTAACGAAATGAAGGGCCTGTTGAGAATAACTTTACCGGTGTTTGCAGTTTTTTTTCAATGAGTAGCCTGACAATCGCTGCAGTGAATTCAGGACGCAGAGTTATGCTCTTTCCTCCTTTATCAATAAAAGTATACATCTCTTTATTTATGATATCTGAACTATCACCTAAAGTCTTTGTAAAGACTTCTGTGTATTCAAATATCGGAGTTTGAACAGGCAAAAAGCCGTATAAACTTGAGATTGTATTTGCTGTTTGCTCTATGTATTTAAATTTATACCATTCATCAAACAGAAGATCTTTCGTTCCTCTAACTGTTTGATTAGTCATAGCATAGTCTCTATACCTGAAACTTCTGGTATGTGATAGCTCAGCATATTCTGCACTCCTTGCCTCAAGGTAATTGCAGCACTTGGGCACCCAGAGCAAGCTCCTTGCAGTTCAACGTAAACTATTCCGTCTTTATAGCCACGGAACTTGATATCACCACCATCTTGAGCAACTGCAGGTTTAATATAACTTTCCATCAATTCTTTTATTCTATTTACAACTTCTATATCATTTTTATCAAAAAATTCTTCATTTGGCATGTCATTATCGTTTGCTCCTTCTTTATCCAGTGCTTTTCCACCAGAAGTAAAGTGATCCATAATTGTAGTTAAAATTTCTACTTTTAATACGTCCCAATTAATTCCATCTGATTTTGTTACTGAAATAAAATCATGACCAAAAAATACTCTTACAACATGTTCTATTTGAAAAAGATTTACTGCTAGTTTAGAGTTCTTTATTTCATCTGCATTTGAAAAATCAGCTGTTTCTCCTTCGCTCAGAATTTCAAAACCAGGAAGAAATTTCAGCGTGTTTGGGTTTGGTGTTTCTTCAATCTGGATAAACATGTTATTTACCATGACAATTATAATTGTTACTATTTAATCATAAAATGATAAAAAAATATACATGTCATTCATCTTCTTCCTTTTTTTGATATTCACAATAATCACGTTTGTTTTACCTAGCGTTGTTGTATTTTTTCTCTTTTTGGCAAAGAGAAATAACATAAGTTTTATGATGAACTCTATATTAAGTAAGTTTTTGAACGAATTTAACAGCAGTAAAAATTACACCAAAAATTACACTGGTGATAATATGTCCAAAGATGAAGCATTAAAAATACTGGGGCTGAATTCCGAGGCAAGCCAAAATGAAATCAATAAGGCATACCAAAATTTAATGAAACTGGTCCATCCAGACAAGGGAGGCTCAGAATATTTTGCACAAAAATTAAACGCAGCACGTGATAGGTTACTGAAGACCTAATTTTTAACTATTGAAATTTTTTCTCTGTAAATTTCACTTGTAAATACTAAATCGTGTGATACAAAGCCAAGAGCGTTGTCTTGTAGGAGGTATTTGATGCGAAAACACAGAATAGAAGAGTTAAGGAATAAATTGTTTATTGCTATAAACAAACTTGATTTTGAGGAAGTTAAAAGATGTGTTAGAAAGGCAAAGATTAAAGATGTACAAAACGATATTATTAATGGTAAGCAATATGGCATGGCACCTATACATTTTGCTACTTACAGAGCTAGCTCAAAGATATTGCAGTTTTTGCTTAACAATGGTGCTAATATTAATGCTGTGAGTGATGCGTGCCTTGTTCCTTCCACATTCATTGTTGTAACACATGGTATGTCAAAAATGGAGAAAGTTGTATTTAATTGTACTCACAGCAACACTAACTTTCAAGGAATGCAAAATTTTACAGCTTTACACTTAGCACTTTATCAGTGTCGATTAGATATAGCAAAAGTTCTGGTTGAGAATGGTATTGATACTAGTATTAGAAGTACAAATGGCAAAACGGCATTTGAGGTTATCCCAGGTTATGAAAGTCTTTGCAGTGATGGCTGTAAGCCGAGCAAAATACGCTTAGGTTTATTAAAATTTCATAAAAATAATTGTACAGAACTATTACTTTCTGCTAGAAGAAATACTAAGTTAAAACTAGAAGCTGGTGATACTCCAGATGCAGCAAGTAGTACAGCGAAACCTTTCTCAGCCTCCACCAGGGCAAATACTAAGACAGGATTGGAAGCTGGTGATACTCCAGATCCTGCACCAAGCAGTGCAGTAAAACCTTTTTCTTTTATTAATAGTATATTTAGTTGGGTAACCACTGCCACACTCAATGGCTTATTCAGCAGTGCTCCTACTTTACTTCCTGCACAGCAATCTGTTGATCACTTGGCTGGTAGCCCAATTGGTTCTTCACAAGTTGATTTTAATGCAACAGCTCTACTAGTTGATGTAGTGGTCAAAAAGTTCACAGGGAAAAAGTATTCAAGGCTACTGGACAATCCACCTCTGACAAGACTTGATATTATAGAAAAAAAACTCGAGACGGCAATTAGTAGTTGTGAAAAACTTTATCAATGTCCTCGAAGTTCATTAAGCAATTCAATAATATCTAAAGGTGTATATCATCAAAAATCCCTCTAAATCAGTTAAAATAAGCACTCAAATTTGAGTGCTTATTTACAAAACTTATCCCTTATTTCCTCTTCTAAAGCAGATTGCTTCTTATTAAGAGCAAAAAAATTTGAATAAGGAAGCTCAGCATGTCTTGTACGAAAGTTAAAGTGATAGATTGCTGAAGACCTAATTTTTAACTATTGAAATTTTTCTCTGTAAATTTTGCTTGTACATATTAAGTTGCATGATATAAAGCCGAGAGCATTCTCTTTTAGGAGGTATTTAATGGAAAAACAAAAAATAATTGAGATTTTAGGAAGAAAATTAGTTTCTGCTATAAGCAGAGGTGATTTTCAGAAAGTTAAAGAATGTATTAAAGAGATAGAGTATAAACAAATAAAAAATGAAGTTTTGAATTATGAAAGATACTATATGAAACCTATACATCATGCTACTCTCTTGGGTAATTTAAAGATATTAGAGTTTTTATGTAACAGCGGTGCTGATGTTAATACTACTATTAGTAATCGATATTTGAGTACTCCCTTGCATATTGCTGCTAGACATGACAAACTAGAAATAGCAAAGTTTTTACTTGATCGTGATGCTAACATCAATGCTACAAATTATAAAGACCTTACACCTTTGTACTTAGCATCTAACGATTGTCATTTAGATATGGTAAAACTCCTACTCTGTAGAGGTGCTGATGCTAGTATTAAAAGTCGTTACGGCAAAACAGCATTAGATGTTGTTGGAAATGCTAGAAAAGATGAATGTAGTAGTAGTGAAATTCAAAAAATAGAATCTGTATTGAGCAGTGCTACTGAAGCTGACTGTGAAGCAAAATTAACTTCTATAAAAGCAGGTATTAAAGACGCTAACGACAGTACAGATTTTGTAAGTAGTGCAGCGAGTCTTTCGTTATCCACTACCAAAGCAATTAAGATGGAATTGGAAGTTAGTAATACCAAAGACTTGGCAAGTAGCACAGTGAATTCTTTCTCCACTCCTACCAGAGCAGATTTTAAAGAAGCTAGCAGCATCACAAGCAGTGCAGTAAAACCTTTTTCTTTTATTAATAGTATATTTAGTTGGGTAACCACTGCCACACTCAATGGCTTATTCAGCAGTGCTCCTGCCTTACCTCCTGCACAGCAATCTGTTGACCACTTGGCTGTTAGCCATATTGGTTCTTCACAAATTGACTGTAATGGAATAGCTACGCTAATTGCTATGGCAGTAAGTTATATTAAAGGAAAACAATATTTAAGGCCACTGGACAATCCACCTCTGACAAGAATTGATATTATAGACAAAAAAGTCGAGACGGCAATTAGTAATTGTAAAAAACGTTATCAATGTCCTCGAAGTCATTAAGCAATTCAACAATATCTAAAGGCGTGCACCAAAAATCCCTTTCAATCAGTTAAAATAAGCACTCAAGCTTGAGTGCTTATTTTCGTATAATCCTCTTTAAGTTAAAGCTCTTATATGTTAGGAATAAGCTGCTACGCAATTTAAGTAAACTAAGGAGGTTTATGGTGTTTTGTACAAAAACTAAATGTAGCACGTGATGAAATAACAATCTCTTACGTTGTAAAATTTTTTTAATTTTACATATAAATTTCACTAGCATATGCCCGAATTATGTGGTATAAGGGCAAAGATTTTATCTTTTAGGAGGGTTATGGTTACAAAAACAGAAGTTGAAAAATGGAGAGATGGGCTACGTTCTGCAGTAAAGGAACGTGATTTTCAAAAAGCTGAGGAGTATATTAGCGAAGGAAAGACACATACTACTAATGTTATTAACTCTAAAGATAGAAATGGTAACTCACCTTTATCGATTGCTGTTAGTAAACAAGATTTAGAAATGATGAGTTTTTTAATTGAGAATGGCGCAGATGTTAATATTGAGGACTTTTTTTGTGTGCCTCCTATATACTATGCTGTTACAAAGGGCACCACAGAAATGATAGAGCTTCTAATCGATAAAGGAGCAAGCATTAGTGGTTATTTTTCATATGCTGATAAAAAACGCACTCTTGTAGGCTGGGCTATAGATAAAAATAGTTCGGAGAAAGTAGAGGTCCTACTTAGGCATGGTGCTAGTCCAGATGGCAAATTTGATCTTCTTGCTTATTCACAAAATTCATGTCTACATGCTGCTATTGAAAAAAACTACTCAAGAATAGTTGAGCTTCTTATTGAATATCGTGCTGATGTCAATGTTCAAAACGAACAGGGACAAACACCTATATATTTGGCTATTAGTTCAAAACGTCCAAAAATAATTAAGCTATTATACGATAATGGTGCTGATATTGATAATGTTAAGGATATAAGGAACGAGACACCATCAGATTATGTTAAGTTATTTTATTCCGGCAAAACGATAAAAGAAATTGCTGCAGAAGCAGAGAGTGCCAATGTAAACTCAGAAGATATTACTCCTGCACCAAGTAGTGCAGTAAGACCTTCTTCTTTTATTAATAGTGTATTTAGTTGGATGGGAGCTTCAACAACTGCTGCACTCAGTAGCTTATTTCAGAGTGCCCCTGCTTTACCTCCTGCACAGCAATCTATTGCACATTCGACTGGAAGCTTAATTGGTTCTTCACAAGTTGATTGTAATGGAACAATTCTGCTAACTGCTGTAGCAATAAGTAAGTTCACGGGGAAAAGATACTCAATGCCACTGGATGATTCACTTTTAACATTGGAGCAAATTAGAGAAAGAAAGGTTAGTGCTATAGAAAGGGATATCAAGATGGCAATGAGTAAGTTTGAAGAACTTGATCAATGTCCTCGAAGTTCATTAAGCAATTCAACAATATCTAAAGGTGTATGTCATCAAAAATCCCTCTAAACCAGTTAAAATAAGCACTCAAGCTTGAGTGCTTATTCGTGAAATCTATTCTTAAATTTAAACTTTTTATTGTACGTTATAGGTAAGTTGTTACAATAAAATGAGTTAAGATGAAAAAACTTTAAGTTATGGAAGATGATAGCAAGAAAGAAATAACAGAAGAAAAAGGTATATTAGGTTGGATAGAGTATAGACTGCCTATATTTTCTTTTCTAAAACATACTGCTTCTTATCAAGTACCAAAAAATTTAAATTATGCTTGGAATTTTGGTTCTTTGGCTGGTATAGCACTAATTTTGCAGATAATAACAGGTATATTTCTTGCCATGCACTACACTCCGCATGTTGATCATGCATTCAATAGTGTGGAACGTATAATGCGTGACGTAAGTTATGGATGGCTGATACGTTATACTCATGCTGTTGGGGCGTCACTCTTCTTTATGGTGGTCTATGTTCATATCATGCGTGGATTATATTACGGATCTTATAAGAGGCCGCGAGAAATGGTGTGGTTTATTGGCATATTTATATTTTTTGCAATGATGGCAACTGCCTTTATGGGATATGTTCTTCCATGGGGACAAATGAGCTTTTGGGGTGCAACAGTTATAACTAACTTATTTTCAGCCATACCTTTAATTGGCAATAAAATAGTTATATGGTTGTGGGGTGGTTTTTCCGTTGATAACCCAACACTTAATCGTTTTTTTGCCCTTCATTATCTTCTGCCCTTCATTATTATTGCTTTAGCTATGTTACATGTTGTTGCTCTGCATAGATTTGGCTCTAATAACCCAAGTGGAATAGAAGTCAGGTCAGGTAAGGACACTATTCCTTTTTATCCTTATTATATAGCAAAGGACTGCATAACTTTTGGTTTATTTTTTATAATTTTGTTTGGATTTGTTTTTTATGCCCCTAATTATCTTGGGCATCCTGATAATTATATAGAAGCTGATCCTATGGTAACTCCAGTACACATAGTACCAGAGTGGTATTTCCTACCTTTTTATGCGATGTTGCGCTCAATTCCAAATAAGCTTATTGGTGTACTTACCATGTTTGGATCTATTTTAGTTTGGTTTCTTTTGCCTTGGCTTGATAAATCAAAGGTTAAAAGTGGTGCTTATCGCCCATTATTTAAGAAATTTTTTTGGGTTTTTGCAATAAATTTTGCATTTCTTGCTTGGCTTGGGGGGCAGGAAGTTAAAGAGCCTTACATTACCTTAAGTAGGCTCTCAACTCTTTATTATTTTTCATATTTTGTGATAATTTTACCTTTACTTAGTAAGTATGAGAAACCAAAAAAATTACCAAAAACAATAAGCGATTCCGTGCCGGAGATGAAGTGATGTCAACTCAAAGCAAATTCCTTACAAAATTCTCTGTCATCCCAGCTTCACAACTTTATGAATATTATATACAACACACAGCGTCATTTCGCTATCTTCTGTTGTCATCCCAGTGCTTGACACTGGGATCCAGATATAAAAATACTTATAAATCATGCAATGAACAACAAATTCTGGGAGTGCACGATAACCATAATGTCAGTGATGAAATAAACTGGATTCCAGTGTCAGCTACTTACATAACATCAATTCGAAATTTACTAAAACAGTGGTTACGCATGGGATCTAATGTATTTGCAGTCTTTTGCATGTTATTCCTGTCTAGTTTTATATCTGCAGAAGAATTCACACCATCACCAAATAAGAAAATCGACTGGAGTTTTGATGGAATTACTGGATCTTTCGATAGAGAGTCAATTCAGCGTGGCTATAAAGTATACAAGGAAGTCTGTGCTGCTTGCCATTCAATGAATAGAATAGCGTTTCGTAATTTGCAAGATGTTGGTTTTTCTGAAGAGGATGTAAAACAAATTGCAGCCTCTTACCAAGTTAAAGATGGTCCGAATGATTTGGGTGAAATGTTTGATAGGCCGGGAGTGTCTTCGGATTATTTTATTGCACCTTTTGATACAAAAGAAGCAGCTGCAGCAAGCAACAATGGCGCAGTTCCACCAGACTTATCACTCATTGTTAAAGCAAGGCATGATGGTGCAAATTACATCTATTCACTGCTTATTGGTTATCAAAATGGTGAACACGATGAGAACGGTTTATATTTTAATCCATATTTTTCAACAGGCAGGTTAGCTATGGCACCACCATTATCTGAAGGAATGGTAGAATATGATGGTGCAAGGCAAGCCACAGTTGAAAATATGTCATATGACGTAGTAAATTTCTTACAATGGGCAGCCGAGCCAGAACTGGAACGTCGACATAAACTTGGGTTAAAAATAGTGACATACTTTATAATTTTGACGGTATTTTTTGTCCTCACTAACAATAGAGTTTGGAGTAAACTCTATAAAAAGAAAAAATAGAGTTTTTTTATGTTTATTCTTTCATACCTTATTTACACTAGCAAATGTATTCTATACTAATAAATACATTATAAAAATATAAAGGCATGGCATTTCAAATAGTTACAAATTTTCAGCCAGCTGGGGATCAACCACAAGCAATAGATAGTTTAGTTGAAGGACTAAATAACAAAAAAAGAGATCAGGTTTTACTTGGAGTAACTGGCTCTGGAAAAACTTTTACTATGGCAAATGTTATTGCAAAAACAAATAGGCCTGCGTTAATTATGGCACATAATAAAACTTTAGCAGCGCAGCTTTACGAGGAGATGAGAGGATTTTTCCCCCATAATGCTGTTGGATACTTCATTTCTTATTATGATTATTATCAGCCTGAGGCTTACTCGCCACAAACTGACACTTATATTGAAAAAGACTCTTTAATAAATGAAAGAATTGATATGCTACGTTATTCTGCTGTATGCTCTCTTTTGGAGCGTAGGGACACAATTGTAGTTGCCAGTGTTTCTTGTATATATGGTCTTGGTTCGCCTGAGAGCTATCTCAGCATGACCTTAACTTTAAATGCTGGAGATAAGATTAATATTAATGATTTCCTGAATAATTTGGCTAATCTTCAATATAAGCGTTCTGATGTCAGATTTGAGCGAGGATATTTCAGAGTGCGCGGCGATATTATTGATATATTTCCTGCCTATTATGAAAATAAAGCTTGGCGTTTATCATTGTTTGGTGATGAAATAGAGGAAATTTCTGAGATCGATGCCATGAACGGCAATATTATCAGACGCATAGATAAAGTCAACATTTTTCCAAATAGCTATTACACTACATCACGTGAGACTCTTTTGCAAGCAGTTCAATTGATTAAAAAAGAACTACATGAACGCCTGGATTATTACTATTCACAGAACAAAATTGTTGAAGCAAAACGCCTTGAGCAGCGTACTAATTTTGATATTGAAATGATGATGGCAACGGGAGTGTGTAAAGGTATTGAAAATTATTCTCGTTATCTTTATGAAATGAAAGCCGGGGATCCACCGCCTACGTTGTTTGAGTATTTACCTAAAGATGTAATTTTATTTGTTGATGAAAGCCATGTAACCGTTCCCCAGATAGGTGCAATGTATAGTGGCAATGAAGCACGTAAAAAGAAGTTGATAGATTATGGTTTTAGGCTCCCTTCTGCTTTCAATAACCGTCCATTAAAGTTTGAAGAATGGGAGGCAATACGGCCCCAGACCATTTACATTTCGGCTACTCCAGGAAAATATGAATTAGAAAAGACTAATCACGCATTTATAGAGCAAGTTATCCGCCCAACAGGACTGACAGATCCCATCTGTACCATAAAACCAACAGAGAATCAGGTTGATGATGTAATTCACGAGGCGCAAGTAACAATAAAAAAGGGATTTTGTATTCTAATTACTACATTGACAAAAAAAATGGCTGAAAAGCTAGCTGAGCATATGAGTGAGCTCAGTATGAAAGTAACTTATCTGCATTCAGATATTGGTGCACTGGAAAGAATTGAAATTATATGCAAATTAAGATCGAAAGAAATAGATGTTCTTGTTGGCGTTAACTTGTTGCGGGAAGGTCTTGATATTCCCGAGTGTGGGTTAGTTGCAATTTTGGATGCTGACAAAGAAGGGTTTTTACGATCAGAGACTTCGCTCATTCAAACGATAGGTCGTGCTGCACGCAATGTTGAAGGCAGAGTAATTTTATATGCAGACAAAATTACTAATTCTATGGATCGTGCACTGAAAGAAACTGAAAGGAGAAGAAAGAAACAGACAGAGCATAATACACTGCACAATACTGTACCAAAAACTATAATAAAGCCTATATCAAATACTTTACAGGAAAAAGTGGTAGTTGAGAATTTTAGTCAGGATGATCTAAATAGTCTGAAAAAGCAAATGTTGAAGCATGCTGAAAATTTAGAGTTTGAAGAGGCGGCAAAAATAAAAGGTATTATTG